>CAKUMG010000710.1 GCA_934667465.1 uncultured Actinoplanes sp.
CCGCCGCCGCCCGTGGGTTGCTGCTCGGCGACCGGCGGATCGGCACCGTCGCCGGCACGTACTTCGTGGCCACCGGCCTGCGGCTGCTGCTGGGCCTGGCGCTGGTGTTCCCGTTCGGCGTCGCCGGGGCGCTGGCCGCCACGGTGCTCGCCGAGGTCGCCGTGCTGCTCGTCGCGCTGCGCCCGCTGCACGCCGCCGGGGACCGCCCCGGCGCCGGGCTGCGGCTGGGCGCGGTCACGCACGCGGGCATCGCGGTCACCGGCCTGTTCCTGTTCTCGACGGCCGACCTGCTGCTGGCCCGGCACCACCTCGCGGGGGACGCGTCCGGCGCATACGTCGCCGCGGCCACCATCGCCAAGACCGTGCTCGCGCTGCCGGCCGGGATCATGGCCGCGGTCTTCCCCCGGCTGCTGACCGCCTGGGGCCGGCCCGGCCGCGGGCGAGCACTGCTCTCGGGCGGCGTCGCGGTCACCGGCCCGGCCCTGCTCGGCGGCGCGGTGATCGCCGCGCTGCCGGGCCTGGTGCTGGCGGTGCTCTACGGCGACGCGTACGGGGATCAGACCGCGCTCGTCCGCACCCTGGCCGGCGTCGCCGCGCTCTCCTCGATCGTGACCCTGCTGACCAACGCGGCGCTGGCCCGCGACTCCCGCACGATCGCCGTGCCGTGGCTCGGCGCCGTGCTCGAGGTGGCGCTCATCGAGGTGTGGCACGACTCCGCCGCCCAGATCGCGCTCTGCTCGGTGGCCGCGCTGGTGCCGACCCTGCTGGCGATGCTGCTGCTGGAGGGGCGGGCCTGGCGCCGGGCCCCTCAAGTGGCCGCCGCGCCTGCCGAATCTTCCGCTACCGCCGCGTCCGCGGCCTGACCCCCGGAGACCCGCGTGCGCATTCTGGTGCTCAACTGGCGCGACCTGTCCCATCCCGCCGCCGGTGGCGCGGAGGTCTACACCGAGCAGGTGCTCCGCCGCTGGGCGGCCGCCGGGCACGAGGTGACCCTGTTCGCGGCCGCGGTCGCCGGCCGGCCCGCGGCGGAGCTGCGCGACGGCTACGCGGTGGTCCGCGCGGGCAACCGCTTCACGGTCTACCGGGAGGCGCGGCGCTGGTTCCAGCGGCACGGCCGGGGCCGGTTCGACGTGGTCGTGGACGAGACCAACACCGTGCCGTTCCTGGCGCACGAGTGGGTGGACGACGGCGCCCGCACGATCGCGCTGGTGCACCAGACCTGCGAGGAGATCTGGCACCACAACGCCCCGCCGCTGGTCGCGCATCTCGGCCGGCTCGCGCTGGAGCCGCGCTGGCTGCACCGGCTGTCCGCGTCGCCCGTGCTGGCGGTCTCGGACTCGACCCGGGACGCGCTGGCCCGCTTCGGCGCCCGCGACGTCACCGTCGTGCCCGAGGGCTACGAGCCGCCTGTTGCGCTCCCCGTGGTGGGCAAGGAGTCCGTGCCGACGGCGGTCTTCTGCGGGCGGATGGTCAGCTACAAGCGCCCGCACGACGTGATGCGCGCGCACCAGCTGGCCCGCCGGGAGATCCCGGACCTGCGGCTGTGGATGATCGGCGGCGGCCCGCTGCTCGACAAGCTGCACGCCGGCGCCCCGCCCGGCGTGGAGTTCGTCGGCCGGGTCAGCGAGGGCGTCAAGCACGACATGATGGCCCGCGCCCACGTGCACCTGGCGACCAGCGTGCGCGAGGGCTGGGGGCTGGTGGTCACCGAGGCCGCCGCGCTGGGCACGCCGACTATCGCGTACGACGTCCCGGGTCTGCGCGACTCGACGCACGCGGCCGGCGGCGTCGTCGTCCCGCCGAGCCCCGCCGCGATGGCCCGCTGGATCGGCGAGCTGCTGCCCGCCTGGCGCACCCGCGGCACCGATCACCTTCCCTACGGCGGCGCCCACTCCTGGGACGACGTCGCCTCGGCCGTGCTCCGCGCGGTCTCGTCGCACGCCCGCGTGCCGTCCGCCGCCTGACATCCCCGGAGACCCCTGTGAAGATCAGCTTTGTCGTGCCGACCCGGAACAACGCGCGCACCCTCGCCGCCTGCCTCGGCTCGCTCACGAACCAGACCCACCCGGACGTCGAGGTGCTGGTGGTGGACAACGGCTCGACCGACGCCACCACCGCGATCGCCCGGCGCTTCGCCGGCGCCGTCGAGCAGTGGGGGCCCGAGCGCAGCGCGCAGCGCAACCGCGGCGCGGCCCTGAGCACCGGCGACGTCGTCGTGTTCATCGACTCGGACATGGTGCTGGAGCCGCACGTGGCCGCCGCGATCGCGGAGCGCTTCGTCGCGGAGCCGGCGACCGGCGCCCTGGTCATCCCGGAGCGCTCGTTCGGCGAGGGGTTCCTGGCCCGCTGCCGGGAGCTGGAGAAGCTGCTCTACGTGGGCGACCCGGCCGTCGAGTCGCCGCGCGCCTTCCGCCGCGAGGTGATCGAGAAGCTCGGCGGCTGGAACGAGGATCTGACCGCCGCCGAGGACTGGGATCTGGCCGACCGGACCCGCGAGATCACCACGATCGGCCGGGTCGACGCGTGGATCTGGCACGACGAGGGACGCATCCAGTTGCGAGCGACCTTCGCGAAGAAGCGGTACTACGGCCGCTGGATCGACCAGTATGTACGCATGCATGCTGATTCGAGCGGCGACAAGTTCGCCCGTACGGCGCTGTTCCGCCGCCCGGGGCGGCTGCTGCGGCACCCGGTGCTCACCGCGGGCCTCGTCACGCTGAAGGCGACCGAGGCGGCCGGGCTGCTGGCCGGCGTCCGCGACAGCCGCGCGGCGACCGCGGCCGGCGGCACGCCGTCATGACCGGCCCGCGCGTCGTCCACCTGATCGCCGAGTTCTCGTCGCACGAGGCGATGGGCCGCACGGTCACGGAGACCGCCGCCCGGGTGCCCGGCACCCACCACCTGGTGACGACGCGCGCACACGACGGCGCCGGGACGTTCGCGGGCGTGGACGAACTGGGCGGGGCGGTGGCCAGCTTCCCGCTCGGGCGCACGGCCGCGCTGGCCGGGGTGCTCGCCCGGATCCGGCCCGACGTCGTGCACCTGCACGCCGGGGCGCTCGGGCCGTTGCAGGCCGCGATGCCCGTGCTCCGGCCGTACCGGACGGTGCTGACGGCGTACGCGTGGCCGACCGTGCCCGGGCCCGCCGCCTGGCGCCGCGCGTCGCTGGCGGAGATGCGGGCCTCCAACGTCCTGCAGCCACGAGTCGCGCTGACCACCCTGCTGCCGCCCGCGCTGGCGACGGCGGCCCTGCAGCGCGCCGGGGTCTCGACCGTGCTGACCCCGGATCCGCGGGTCGCCGAGCGGCTGCGCAACCGGACCGGCATCACGGTCACCCGGCTGCCCTCCGGCGCGCCCGCCGACGATCGGCGCGCCCGCTTCGACGCCGCGACGCCCACCGTCGTGTTCGCCGGGCGCGCGGAGACCGTACGGGGCCTCGACACCCTGCTGGCGGCGTGGCCGTCCGTGCTCTCCCGGGTGCCGGGCGCCCGCCTGCGGCTGCTGCTGATCCCGCGGCCCGAACTCCCGGCGATCCTGGCCCGGGCCGGCTCCCTCGACGCCGTCGACGTGGTCACCGAGGTCGTGCCGGACCTGCTGGCCGAGCTCGCGGCGGCCCAGGTGGGCACGTGGCCGTTCAAGTTCGACTACACCACCTCCCCGCCGGCCATGGCTGTCGCCGAGGCGATGAGCGTCGGCCTGCCGGTCGTCGGCACCGACGTGGCCTGCGTCCGGGCCGTGCTGGAACCCGGGGTCACCGGCGTCGCGGTGCCGCCGGCCCGCCCCGCCGCGCTGGCGGACGCGCTGGCCGGGCTGCTGACCGACGAGCTGTCCTGGCGGCGCTACGCCACCGCCGGGCTCACGTCGGTCCGCGAGCGGCTCGGCTGGGACCGTGCCGCCGAGGTCACCGCCACGGCGTACGCGGCGGCCTGAGAACACCCCCCTCCAGAAGCGACGAAAGGTCGGCATCCATGGCGTTCGCGGCACGCACGCTGGTCGAGGCGCTCGCAGGCCCGGCCGCGGTCGTCGACGGCGACGGGCGCGTCCTGGTGGCCAACGGCTCCTGGCCCGCGGGGCTCGGCGCGGAGGGCGCGCCGCTCGGCAC
>CAKUMG010000711.1 GCA_934667465.1 uncultured Actinoplanes sp.
GCCGACCACGCGGGCCGAGACGATGCTGGGTGACACCGCGGTGGCCGTGCACCCCGACGACGAGCGCTACCGGCACCTGATCGGCACCGAGGTCGAGCTGCCGCTCACCGGGCGGCGCATCCCGATCGTCGCCGACGAGCACGTCGACCCGGCGTTCGGCACCGGCGCCGTCAAGGTCACGCCGGCGCACGACCCCAACGACTTCGAGATCGGCCGGCGGCACGACCTGCCGAGCCTCACGGTCATGGACGAGCGCGCCGTGGTCACCGTGCCCGGCCCGTTCCAGGGGCTCGACCGCTTCGAGGCCCGGCCCGCCATCGTCGCCGCGCTGCGTGAGCAGGGCCGGATCGTCGCGGAGAAGCGGCCCTACGTGCACTCGGTCGGGCACTGCTCGCGGTGCAAGACCACCGTCGAGCCGCGGCTGTCGCTGCAGTGGTTCGTCAACACCGCGCCGCTGGCCAAAGCCGCCGGCGACGCCGTGCGCGACGGCCGCGTACGGATCGAACCCGCCGAGTTGTCGAAGCGCTACTTCGCCTGGGTCGACAACATGCACGACTGGTGCATCTCGCGCCAGCTGTGGTGGGGTCACCGCATCCCGGTGTGGTACGGGCCGAACGACGAGGTCGTGTGCGTCGGGCCGGACGAGGAGCCGCCGAGCGGCGAGGGCTGGCGCCAGGACGAGGACGTGCTCGACACGTGGTTCTCGTCCGGGCTGTGGCCGTTCTCGACCATGGGCTGGCCCGAGCAGACCGAGACGCTGAAGAAGTTCTACCCGACGTCCGTGCTGGTCACCGGCTACGACATCCTGTTCTTCTGGGTCGCCCGGATGATGATGTTCGGGCTGTACGCGATGGACGGCGTGCAGCCGTTCGGCGTGATCAACCTGCACGGCATGGTGCGCGACGGGCACGGCAAGAAGATGTCGAAGTCCTTCGGCAACGTGGTCGACCCGCTGGACTGGATCGAGCGCTACGGCGCCGACGCCACCCGCTTCACGCTGGCCCGCGGCGCCAACCCCGGCTCCGACGTGCCGATCAGCGAGGAGTGGTGCCAGGGCTCGCGCAACTTCTGCAACAAGCTCTGGAACGCGACCCGCTTCGCGATGATGAACGGAGCCACCGTCGAGGGCGAGCTGCCCGCCCCGGGCGAGCTGTCCGCCATCGACAAGTGGATCCTGTCGCGGCTGCAGCACGTCATCGGCGAGGTCGACGAGCTGTTCGCCTCCTACGAATACGCCAAGGTGTGCGACGCCCTCTACCACTTCGCGTGGGACGACGTCTGCGACTGGTACCTCGAGCTCAGCAAGCCCGTGCTGGCCGGCACCGGCCCGGAGGCGGCCCGCAGCCGGCGGGTGCTGGGCCACGTGCTCGACCAGCTGCTGCGCCTGCTCCACCCGGTGATGCCGTTCGTCACCGAGGAGCTGTGGACCGTGCTGACCGGCGGCGAGACCGTCATGCGGGCCGCGTGGCCGACCGCCGACCCGGCGCTGATCGACGACGCCGCGGAGGAGGAGCTGGCCGCGCTGCAGAAGGTCGTGACCGAGGTCCGGCGGTTCCGCTCCGACCAGGGGCTCAAGCCGAGCCAGCGGGTCAGCGCGGCCCTCACCGGGCTGGGCACCGCCGGCATCGACACGCACGAGTCGCTGATCCGGTCGCTGGCCCGGCTCGACGCGCCCGGCGCGGACTTCACCGCCACGGCCACGCTCGCCGTCACCGGCGGGGTCACCGTCGACCTCGACACCCGGGGCACCATCGACGTCGCGGCCGAGCGGGCGCGGCTCGACAAGGACCGGGTGGCCGCGGAGAAGGAGGCCGCGCAGTGCCGGGGCAAGCTCGGCAACGAGGCGTTCGTCGGCAAGGCGCCCGAGCACGTGGTCGCCAAGATCAAGGAGCGGCTCGCCACGGCCGAGGCCGACCTGGCGAGAATTGCGGCGGCCCTCGAAGCGTTGCCGGCAGCATGACCAGTTCACTTCACCACCGGGCGACCGGGCCGGCACGCGGCCCGGTCACCCCACCTCTCGAGCAGGGACCGGCCCGGGCATGAGCACGTACGACGAGGCGGTGGCCGCGCTCGACGGGCGTGGCTTCACCCGCATGGCCTTCGACATGCAGAAGATCCGCGACCTGATGGACGTCCTGGGCAGCCCTCAGCGGGCCTACCAGTCGATCCACCTGACCGGCACCAACGGCAAGACCTCCACCGCCCGGATGATCGACAGCCTGCTGCGCGCGCACGGGCTGCACACCGGGCGCTACACCAGCCCCCACCTCGAGACGGTCCGCGAGCGGATCAGCCTCGACGGTGAGCCGCTGTCGGAGGAGCGGTTCGCCGCCACCTACGACGACGTCGCGCCGCTGGCCGACCTGGTCGACAAGCGGGCGGCCGAGCCGCTCACCTACTTCGACATGACCACCGCCATGGCCTACGCCGCGTTCGCCGACGCGCCGGTCGACATCGCGGTCGTCGAGGTGGGCCTGGGCGGTGAGGAGGACGCGACCAACGTCATCGAGGCGGGGGTCTGCGTCATCACCCCGATCGGGCTCGACCACACCGAGTGGCTCGGCGACACGATCGAGGACATCGCCTGGGCCAAGGCGGGCATCATCCACCAGGGCGCGACAGTCATCAGCGCGCTGCAGGACGAGGAGGCGATGCGCCCGCTGGTCGAGCGCACCGCCCAGATGGGCGCGACGCTCGCCCGCGAGGGCAGCGAGTTCGGTCTGATCCACCGCGACCAGGCGGTCGGCGGTCAGATGCTGACCCTGCAGGGCCTCGGCGGCATCTACGACGAGGTGTTCCTGCCGCTCTTCGGCGCGCACCAGGCCCAGAACGCGGCGCTGGCGCTCGCCGCCGTGGAGGCCTTCCTCGGCGCCGGGGCGAACAAACAACTCGAGGCCGATCTCGTACGCGAGGGCTTTGCGACCGTCGACTCGCCGGGTCGCCTCGAGCGGGTGCGCAGCGCACCGACCATCCTGCTCGACGGCGCCCACAACCCGCACGGCATGGCCGCCACGGTGAAGGCGCTGGAGGAGGAGTTCGCGTTCCGCCACCTCGTCGTGGTGGTCGCGGTCCTCGGCGACAAGGACGCCTCCGGCCTGCTCGAGCTTCTCGAACCGGTCGCGGCGCGCCTCGTCGTCACGCAGAACAGCTCGCCGCGATCGATGCCGGTCGGCGAGCTCGCCGAGATCGCCGCCGAGATCTTCGGCGAGGACAGGGTCACCGTCGCGCAGACCATGCCCGATGCGATCGAGGAGGCGGTCGTCCTCGCGGAGGAGGACACCGACGGCGAGCACAGCGGCGTGGCCGTCCTCGTCACCGGTTCCGTCGTCACGGTCGCCGACGCGAGGAAGCTGCTGAAGAAATGACCACACCCTCCGGGGCCACCCCCGACGAGAACCCCGCCGTCACCGAGCCTTCGGCTGCTCAGGAGCCGGCGGAGGTGCGGCGTTCCGGGCTGAAGAATCCCGCGGCTGCCGTGCGGGGGCTCGGGGCGGGCACGTTGATCCTCGAAGCCATCGTGCTGCTGCTGGCGATCCAGCCGATCCGGATCCTCGGCGGCGATCTGGGCGGCTGGGACATCGGGGCGGTCGTGGCGCTGGCCGTGTTCGCCGTGCTGCTCTCCGGGATGATGCGGCGCAGCTGGGCGTGGATGGCGGGCTCGGTGTTGCAGGTGCTGCTCCTGGCCGGGGTGTTCCTGCACTGGTCGCTGGGCGCGCTGGGGCTGATCTTCGGGGCGGCTTGGGCGTATGCGCTCTATGTGCGGCGCACGATCGAGTCCGGCGTGCCCATCGAGCGCTGAGCCGTTGGGCGGTTGGGCCGCGCGGGCGTTGACCTGCGTGGGCGGTCCAGCTGCGTGGGCGGTTGGGGTCGCGCGGGCGTTGAGCTGCGTGGGCGGTCGAGCTGCTTGGGCGTTGAGCTGCGTGGGCGGTCGAGCTGCTTGGGCGTTGAGCTGCGTGGGCGGTCGAGCTGCGTGGGCGGTTGAGCTGCTTGGGCGTTGAGCTGTGGGGTGGTCACAGGTCGGAGCAGGGCGGGCAGGGCCGGGGCGAGTTGGACGCCGGGTGTGTGGGTTCGGATGTGGAGCCGGCCGCGAGGAGAGATTC
>CAKUMG010000712.1 GCA_934667465.1 uncultured Actinoplanes sp.
CACGGAGAAGGCGTGGGTGACCTGCTCGCGTTCGCCTTCCAGGCACTGGAAGAAGTAGGACCGGTTGAACAGGAGCACCCCGGTGAGGTCGTCCCGGGCATTGTTGCGCAGCGCCTGATCCTGGATCCGGAAAATCTCCCCGGCCGGCATGGGCGCCTTCGCACTGATGTAGATCAGCTGAGACAGGGTCACAAGATCTGACGCTACTGACCGCCGGTTCCCGGAGCAGGGAAACAGCCGGGATCGAGCCCGCCCGCAACCTGCTCACACCCGGGCGCGATCCCCGCGTACACCCGTCATCGCCTTCACTGGGAAACCGGCACATCGGGAGGACACACACATGGGCGGGCTGTTGCGTGGACTCCGTGCGCCGTGGGCCATATATCTGGTGGCGGGGGTGCTGGCCGCCGCCGGGTTCGCAGCCAGTCACGCGCCCTGGGCTACGTGGGGTGCGACGGCGGTGCAGGCCTCCGCCGGGCTCGCCGTCGTCTACGGCGTGGTCCGGCACCGGCCGCAGCGGCCGCTGTTCTGGTGGCTGCTGGCCGCCGGCCAGCTGATGTACGCGGCCGCGCAGGGCTACTGGCGGATCCGGTTCGACGGCTCCCGTGGCCTGATCCCGTTCGGTGACGTCAACGACGCGCTCTACCTGAGCGCGCTCGTGCTCTTCATCGCCGCGCTGGCGGTAGGGCCGCGTCCCCGCAACGGGTCCTGGACCGGGGTCATCGACAGCTCCGCGGTGGTGCTGGGTCTCGCTTTCGGCACCTGGAACCTGATCGCCGCACCGTACGTGGCCTCCGGCCGGCTCGACGCCTGGGGCGTCACGGTGTTCCTCTCCTACGAGGGCCTCGAAGTGCTGCGGATGGCCGCCCTGGTCCGGATCCTGCTCGCAGGCCGCCTCTCCGGCAGCATCGCCCTGATGGCGACCGGGATGCTGGTGCAGCTGACCGCCGACCTGGTGTACGGCGTCACCCTGCTGGCGCCGAGCGGCCCGATCGACGCGTGGCAGAACGCCGGCTGGATCATCGGCAGCGTCGTGATCGGCGCGGCCGGCCTGTACCGCGACACCCCGCACCAGCGCGCCGGCACCGACGACGACGACGCCGCCGTCACCCGGCTGCGGCTGGTCACGTTCGTCGGGCTGATCCTGGTGTACCCGGCGACGACGCTGCTCGACGCGGGCCTCAACGGCGACTTCTCCCTGGCGACGGTGACCGGCTCGGTGCTGCCCGTCGTCCTGATGGTCGCGGTGGCGAGCCTGCTCATCGTCCGGCTCGGGTTGCTCGCCGGGGTGGCGCAGCGCCGGACCGCCGAGATGGAGCGGGCGCTGCGGTCCGAGCACGAGCTGCGCACCGAGCTGGCGCACCAGGCCCGGCACGACCCGCTCACCGGCCTGGTCAACCGGAGGGTCCTGATCGAGGCGCTGGCCGAGCCCGCCCGCCGGGGCACGCTGCACCTGATCGACCTGACCGGCTTCAAGGAGATCAACGACCGGTACGGGCACCCGAGCGGCGACGCGATCCTGATCGCGACCGCCCGGCGGCTCACGGCCGCCGCCCCCGGCGCGATCGTGGCCCGCCTGGGTGGCGACGAGTTCGCCGTGCTCGACCCCGCCTGCTGTGCCGGCGCCGACGACCTGGCGGTGCGGCTGGTGGCCGCGCTGGCCCGGCCGCACGAGATCGACGGCGCCGAGCTGACCGCGGCGGGCCGGCTGGGCTACACCGAGCTGGACGGTTCCCCGGCGGCGGAGGTCATGCGCGACGTCGACCTGGCGCTGTACGCGGCCAAGGAGCCCGAAGGCGCCCACGCGACCCGGTTCAGCGCCGGGCTGCGCGACGGGTACCTGCGCCGCAGCGCCATCAACCAGGGGCTGGCCCGCGCGCTGCACGGCGACGGGCTGAGCCTGCACTACCAGCCGATCGTCGACCTGGACACCGGCCGCGTCACCGCGCTCGAGGCCCTCATGCGGTTCACTCCCCCGGGCGGGCAGCCGGTCTCCCCGGCGGAGTTCATCCCGATCGCCGAGCGCAGCGGCCTGATCACCGAGCTGGGCGCCTGGGCGCTGCGGACCGCCTGCGCCGAGGCCCGGTCCTGGCACGCCGGGTACGGCGTCGGCGTCACGGTCAACGTCTCGCCCCGGCAGCTGACCGATCCCGCGTTCCACGACGACGTGCTCGCGGTGCTCGGCGAGTACGACATGGCGGGCACCGCCCTCACGCTCGAGATCACCGAGAGCATGCTGATCGGCTCGGACGGCGAGATCCCCGCGACGGTCGTGGAGGCGCTGCTGCGGCTGCGCACGCACGGCATCCGGATCGCCGTCGACGACTTCGGCACCGGCTACTCGTCGCTGGCCTACCTGCAGGAGCTGCCGGTGGACGTGCTCAAACTCGACCGGAGCCTCACCCTGTCGGACGCGCCGACCGCCCGGCAGACCGCGGTGACCCGCGCCGCGATCGACCTCGGCAACGCGCTGGGCCTGCAGACCGTGGCCGAGGGCGTGGAGACCGCGGCGCAGGCCGGCCTGCTGCGCGACCTGGGCTGCCCCAAGGCGCAGGGCTTCCACTTCGCCCGCCCGATGCCCGCCGCCCAGGTCGGCACCCTGCTGGCGCGGACGGCCCGGCACCGACAGACCGCTGCGTAGTGTTCTTGGTATGGCACAACGACTCGTCAGCGTCTGGCAACCGTTCTTCCTCAGCGGCGCGAGCCCGGAGGCGATCCGCGACGCCGCCCTGGAGCTGGAGAAACTCGGCTACGACCGGCTGTGGTTCTCGGGCGGCTTCGACGACAAGGTCCCGCCGTCGTTCCGGGCCGTCCTCGACGGCACCGAGCGGCTGCGGGTCGCGACCGGCATCCTGTCCATCTGGCACACCGCGCCGGAGGAGGTGGCCCGGTTCACCGCGGAGGCGGAGCGCGACCACCCGGGACGGTTCCTGCCGGGGCTCGGCACCAGCCACGCCGCCCTGGTGGACGGTCAGGGCGGCGACTACCGCAGGCCGTACTCGAAGATGGTCGATTATCTCGACGGCCTCGACGCGGCGGGCGTCGGCCCGCAGCAGCGGGTGCTGGCCGCCCTCGGGCCGCGCATGCTGGAGCTCTCCCGCGACCGGGCCGCCGGCGCCCACCCGTACTTCACCACCCCGGAGCACACCGCCGAGGCCCGCGCGACGCTCGGCCCGGACCGGCTGCTCGCCCCCGAGGTGGCGGTCGTCGTCGAGCCGGACGCCACCACCGCGCGCGCCGTCGCCCGGCAATACACCACGATGTACCTGACCCTGCCGAACTACACGAACAACCTGCGCCGCTTCGGCTGGACCGACGAGGACCTGGCCGGCGGCGGCAGCGACCGGCTCGTCGACGCGCTCATCCCGTGGGGCACCCCTGAGCAGGTCGCGGCCGGCCTCGACAAGCACTACCGGGCGGGCGCCGACGAGATCGCCGTCCAGATCCTCAACGGCGGCGACGCCACGTCCTTCCCCGCCGGCCAGTTCCGCGCCTTGGCGTCAGTCCTGATCTGAGGCCCGCAACCGCTCGAGTTCCTCAGCCGTCGGATTGATCAGCGGCGGCCGGCCGGGATCGTCGAAGGTCAAGACCAGACTGCTGCCGTACGCGGCTCCGCCCGCGGTGGGCGACGGCAACGGCCCGTCCCCCACCCGGGTGGCCCGGAACGCGAACCCGTCCTGCCACCCCTCCTCGGCGACGAACCGCACATGGTCCCCGGCCCGCAACCGCCGGAACCCCTCCCCCGCGATCGCCGAGAAGCTCACCCAGCAGCCACCCGGCACCCCCGGCCCGTCGACGACCCCCCACCCCTCGTCGTCGTGCCACTCCCGCACCGTCCCCGTCTGCTCCATTCCCCCAGTGTCGCCGACCCGGCGGACCTGACCGCGTCGGCAGCGGTCGCGCCGAGTCGTTGCAGGACCGTCAGCGCCTCCTCCAAGTGGGTACGGCCAGGCGCTCGTCCCCGGAGCGCGCCGGCCAGCGCGCTGCGGGCGCTCGGCGTACGTGACGATCGCGGTCCATCGAGATGGGAACGCTGGGTGGCGCTGATCACGGCGGCAACCGGCGCCATCTCAGCGCTGACGGCATTCATCTTGCCGT
>CAKUMG010000713.1 GCA_934667465.1 uncultured Actinoplanes sp.
GACCGAGGCACCGACGCTGTCTGCCAAGGACGCCGCCGCCCCCACCGTGGCGGAGGCGGCGAGGCGAGGTCTGCTGGCCTCGTGGGGCTGCTGACCGGCCGGCCCGCGACGTGAACGGGGGATCCGTCGCGAGCCGGCCGGCGTCTACAGCGGCCGCCGGAACCCGAGGATCGCGGCGACCATGCCGATGATCATGAGGGCGAGGCTGGCGACGAGGGTCAGGACGATGCCGTTGCCGACGGGCAGGTCGAACGCCAGGTTGCGAGCGGCGTCCACCAGGTAGGTGACCGGGTTGATCTTTGCGACCGCCTGCAGCCAGCCGGGAAGGTTGGCTACCGGCACGAACATGCTCGAGACGAACATCAGCGGGAACAGCAGCATGAAGCCCAGGGCCTGCATGCCTTCGGCGGTGCGCATCCAGGCGCCGAGGGCGAGGAAGACCCAGACGACACCCCAGCTGACGGCGAGGGCGAGCAGTCCGGCGAACACCACGCCGGAAAGTCCTCCCGGCGGATCGAAGTCGAACAGCAGGATCGCGAGCACCACCAGCATCGCGATGACCAGGACGTTCCGGAACACCTCGGCGATGCTGCGGGCGAACAGCACCGAGATGTTGCTGACCGGCAGGGACCGGAAGCGGCTGAGCACCCCACTGCGCATGTCGGTCGTGAGGCCGACGCCGGCCTCGGACGCCGCGGAGAGGCCGGAGACGGCGATGAACGCGGGCATCAGGTAGTCGACGTACGTGATGCCCGCCGGGAAGTTGTCGGCGCTGGCCAGGCTGCTGAACACCTGAGTCAGCAGTACCAGGAAGACCACCGGCTGGGCCATCGAGATGATGAGGAGTTGCGGATTGCGGACCAGCCCCCGCAGGGTCCGGCCGGTCAGGACGAAGATCTGGACCGGTACGTTGGTGCCCCGCCAGGTGGATGTGTCAACCCGGCTGGCGACGGCGCTGATGGTGGACATGGCAGCCTTTCCGGTCACGCCGCGGTGGGCAGCGTCTTCGCGCCCGACAGGGACAGATAGACGTCGTCGAGAGTGGGTTCGGTGAGCACCAGGCGGTTGAGGGCGACGGAGGCATCGTCCAGGGCCCGCACGACGGAAGCGAGGCCGCTCGACTCCTCCAGTGCCACGTGGAGTTCGGCACGCTCGTCATCGTGGTGCGGGTCGAGCCGGATCCGCTTCAGAGCTTGCAGAGCGGTCGTCATCTGCGTCTCCTCGACCAGGGTGATGTGCGCGGTCAGCCGGCCGACCCGGGCCTTGAGTTCTTCCGGCGTGCCGGAGGCGATCACACGGCCGCTCGAGAGCACGACGATCTCACCGGCGAGGCGATCGGCCTCCTCCAGGTATTGGGTGGTGAGCAGCACGGTCGCGCCGTTGCGGGTCAGGTCCTCGACCAGTTCCCACACTCCGTTGCGGCTGACCGGGTCGAGCCCGGTGGTGGGCTCGTCGAGGAAGATGACCTCGGGCTGCCCCACGATGCTGGCGGCGATGTCGAGCCGGCGACGCATGCCTCCCGAGTAGGTCCCCGCCGGACGCCTGGCCGCCTCCCGCAGGTCGAACAGCTCGATCAACTCGGTGGCGCGGACGCGAGCGGCCGCCCGGCCGGAGCCGAGCAGCCGCGCGATCAGTACCAGGTTGTCCATGCCGGAGAGCTGCTCGTCGACGGCGGCGAACTGGCCGGTCAGCCCGATGCGGCGGCGGACCTCACGCGGCTCGGTCGTCACGTCGTGGCCGGCCACGACAGCCGTGCCCGCGGTGGGCGGAACGAGGGTGCTCAAGATGTTGATCAGGGTGGTCTTCCCGGCGCCGTTGTGGCCGAGCAGCCCCACGACCGACCCCCGGCGAACCCGCAGGTCGACGCGGTCGAGGGCGGTCACGTCGCCGAACCGTTGGCAGAGGCCCGTGGCCTCGATCATCACATCCGTCATGGTCCTGCCCTTCTCGTCCGCGCCTCGTGGCGCGTCGTGTGTCCCGCGCCGAAAACATGTGCTTTTTGCACACGATAATCGCTCGGAGTGGTCAGGTCCAGGCCGAGGGCGGCCGGGTTACCATCTGCGAGATGAGTAACGGCGCCGCGGACCCGGAGGGGCCGGAGATGGCACTCCGTGCGGAAGGGTCGCAGATGGGGCCTGGTGTGGCGCTTTTCAGATTCATCCGGCACTGGGCTCGCCGCGCGCCGCAGCAGATCGCCTTGGAGACCACCGGTTCCAGCAACGACGTCCGGCGTGTCGTGGTGGCCGACATCGTGGGCGCGGCCCAGGAGTCCCGGCACGCCAGCATCGACGTCCGGTCGGTCGCCGAGGCGCTCGGCATCGACCGGTCCGTGGCGAGCCGCATGGTGGCCGATGCGGTGCAAGCGGGCCTGGTCGCGCGCGGCGTGTCCTCCGCCGACAGCCGGCACGCCGCCCTCGAGCTGACCGATCAGGGCCGCGAGCTGGTCGCGGCGGCACGCCAGTGGCAGGACAACGTGTTCGACGCCTACACCAAGGACTGGGCGACGGAGGATCGGCGGACTTTCGCCGTGCTGCTCGTGCGTTTCGTGGAGGCCGCCACCCGCTGACCGGCCGGCCCGCCGCGGCGCCGTCAGGCTGCCGGCCTCGGCCAGTCCAGCAGGCGCAGCAGGTAGTCGCCATAGCCGCTCTTGCGCAAGGGACCGGCGAGGTCACGGAGGCGCTCGTCGTCGATGAACCCGGCTCGCCAGGCGACCTCCTCGACGCAGCCGATCTTGAGACTCTGGCGTTCCTCGATCACGCGGACGTACTCGGCGGCATGCACCAGATCGGCGAAGGTGCCGGTATCGAGCCAGACCGTGCCCTGCTCCAGCAATGTCACCTGGAGGGTGCCACGCCGGATGTACTCCTGATTGATCGCGGTGATCTCCAGTTCGCCGCGGGCGCTCGGCCGCAGATCCGCAGCGATCTTGGCGACGTCCGAGTCATAGAAATACAGGCCGGGCACGGCGTACCGCGAACGGGGGCGGGCCGGCTTTTCCTCGATGGACAACACCCGGCCGGCGCGGTCCAGCTCGACCACCCCGTACGCCTGCGGATCGGCCACCGGGTAACCGAACACCCGCCCGCCGGTGACGTCGGCGTTGTGCCGCAGATGCCGCCCGAGCCCGGCGCCGTGGAAAAGGTTGTCACCGAGGATGAGCGCGACGGTGTGGCCACCGAGGAACTCGTCGGCGATGAGAAACGCCTGGGCAATGCCCTCGGGGCGAGGCTGAACCGCATATTCAATGCGCAAACCCCATTGACTGCCGTCTTCCAGGAGTCGCCGGAACTGCGCCTGGTCGTCGGGGGTCGTGATCACAAGGATCTCGCGGATACCCGCCGTCACCAGGGTGGACAGCGGGTAGTAAATCATCGGCTTGTCGAATACCGGCATCAGCTGTTTCGATACCGCGCGGGTGACCGGCCACAGCCGGGAACCGGTGCCACCGGCCAGAATTATCCCTCGCACCCGGCCATGATAGGAGCGGCGGGAGTCGGAGAGAAGGCGCTCGCGGCAGCGCTCGACGGCTCTTCGAGGCATCTTGGATCGGGGCTGACTATCGTAAGATCGGCAGCTTTGCCGCCAACTTTCCCGGTGCCGTTTTCCCGTCGCGCAACGGGCGCGGCCCCGGGCCGTTCGCGCGGCGGTGGGCCCGGACGGAAGGAGATGGCGGATGACGCCCGACCACGTGATCATCGATGCTGCCGCGCAAGATCTGCTCTTCCGTGCGGCCCGCACGCCCAGGACCTTCGCCGCCGAGCCGGTCGGCGAGGACCGGATCGCCGCGCTGTACGACCTGATCAAGTGGGGGCCGACGTCGTTCAACCAGCAGCCGCTGCGGGTGGCGCTGGTGCGTTCTGCCGAAGCCATGGGCCGTCTGCTCCCGCTGATGCGCGCGGGCAACCGGGTCAAGACCGCGTCCGCGCCGCTCACCGCGATCCTTGCCGCGGACCTGGACTTTCACGAGGACCTGCCCGACCTTCCCCTGGGAAGGCCGAACGCCCGGCACATCTTCGCCGACGCGGGTCCGCGTGCCGAGTCGGCCGTGCTCAACGCCACGCTGCAGATCGGCTACTTCATCATCGGCGTTC
>CAKUMG010000714.1 GCA_934667465.1 uncultured Actinoplanes sp.
CCTTGATCCTCTAATCCGTGACTTCTGCTCAGCGCCGGCGGCTCTTGCGGTCGTCCTTCTCGTGACCCTTGAACGTGCGGGTCAGAGCGAACTCACCGAGCTTGTGGCCGACCATCGCCTCGGAGATAAACACCGGGACGTGCTTGCGCCCGTCGTGGACGGCGATCGTGTGCCCGAGCATCTCGGGGATGATCGTCGAGCGACGCGACCAGGTCTTGATGACGTTCTTGGAGCCCTTGTCGTTCTGGACTTCCACCTTCTTGAGGAGGTGGTCGTCGACGAACGGGCCCTTCTTCAGGCTGCGAGGCATGTCAGTTCTCCAGTCCAGCTGTCTCTATCAGCCGCGCTTGCGGGTCGCGTAGCGGCGGCGGACGATCAGCTTGTCGCTCGCCTGGCCCTTGCGGCGGGTACGGCCCTCGGGCTTACCAGCCGGGTTGACCGGGTGGCGACCACCGGAGGTCTTGCCCTCACCACCACCGTGCGGGTGGTCGACCGGGTTCATGGCGACACCGCGGACGGTCGGGCGCTTGCCCTTCCACCGCATACGGCCGGCCTTGCCCCAGTTGATGTTCGACTGGTCGGCGTTGCCGATCTCGCCGACGGTGGCGCGGCAGCGCACGTCGACGCGACGGATCTCGCCGGAGGGCATACGCAGCGTGGCGTACACGTCCTCGCGACCGAGCAGCTGGATGCCGACGCCGGCCGAGCGGGCCAGCTTGGCGCCACCGCCGGGACGAAGCTCCACGTTGTGGATCGTCGTACCGACCGGGATGTTACGAAGGGGCAGGTTGTTGCCCGGCTTGATGTCCGCGCCCACGCCCGACTCGACCCGGTCACCCTGCTTCAGGTCCTTCGGCGCCACGATGTAGCGCTTCGAGCCGTCGGCGTAGTGCAGCAGCGCGATGCGCGCGGTGCGGTTCGGGTCGTACTCGATGTGCGCGACCTTGGCCGGCACGCCGTCCTTGTCGTTCCGCTTGAAGTCGATCAGGCGGTACTGCCGCTTGTGACCGCCGCCCTGGTGCCGCGTGGTGATGCGACCGTGGACGTTGCGGCCACCCTTCTTGGGCAGCGGGACGACAAGAGACTTCTCCGGCGTGGACCGGGTGATCTCAGCGAAGTCGGCGACGCTGGAGCCGCGACGGCCCGGCGTGGTCGGCTTGTACTTACGGATAGCCATGATTCACAAACCCCTTAGCTGACCGGGCCGCCGAAGGCCTCGATACGGTCACCGTCAGCCAGCTTCACCATGGCGCGCTTGGTCGCCTTGCGCTGACCGAAGCCGGTGCGGGTGCGCTTGCGCTTGCCCTCGCGGTTCGCGGTGTTCACCGTCAGCACGCGGACGTCGAAGATCTGCTGGATCGCGATCTTGATCTGGGTCTTGTTCGCGTCCGGGTGGACGTTGAACGTGTACCAGTTCTGGTCGAGAACGCTGTAGCTCTTCTCGGAGACCACCGGGGCGATGATGATGTCGCGCGGGTCGGCGATCGTGCTCACTTGTTCCCCTCCTCGGAGGTCTCGGAGCTGCCCAGGAACTCGTCCAGCGCGGCCTTGGTGAACACGACCTCGTCGGCCACGAGCACGTCGTACGTGTTCAGCTGGCCGGACTCGATCAGGTGCACCGAGGCCTCGTTGCGGAGCGAGATCCAGCTGAGCGCGTCGTTGCTGTCGAGCACGACGAGAACCTTGCGGGACTCGGTCGCCTTGCGCAGCGTGGCGATGGCGGCCTTGGTCGACGGCTTCTCGCCGGACACGAACGCCTCGACCACGTGGATGCGGTTCTCACGGGCCCGGTCGGACAGGGCGCCACGCAGGGCGGCGGCCTTCATCTTCTTGGGGGTCCGCTGGCTGTAGTCGCGCGGCACGGGACCGTGCACGACGCCACCGCCGGTGAACTGAGGCGCGCGGATCGAGCCCTGGCGGGCGCGACCGGTGCCCTTCTGCTTGTACGGCTTCTTGCCGCCGCCGGCGACCTCGCCGCGGCTCTTCGCCTTGTGCGTGCCCTGGCGGGCCGCGGCGAGCTGCGCCACGACGACCTGGTGCATCAGCGGGATGTTCGCCTGCACGTCGAAGACGTTGCCGGGCAGCTCGACCGAGCCGGACTTGGCGCCCTCGATGTTGATCACGTCAACCGAGCTCACTTCACACCACCCTTCTTGGCGGCGGTGCGAACGAGGACGAGCGCGCCCTTGGGGCCGGGCACGGCGCCCTTGACCAGGATCACGTTGTTCTCGACGTCGACCGCCTGCACGGTCAGGTTCTGCACGGTGAAGCGCTGGCCACCCATGCGACCGGCCATCCGCACGCCCTTGAAGACGCGACCGGGGGTCGCGCAGGCGCCGATCGAGCCGGGCGAGCGGTGCTTGCGCTCGACACCGTGGCTCGCGCGCAGGCCGTGGAAGCCGTGCCGCTTGATGACACCGGCGTAGCCCTTGCCCTTGGTCTTACCGGTGACGTCGATCGGCGCACCGACCGCGAACGCCTCGACGGTGACCTCCTGGCCGAGCTCGTACTCGCCGGCGTCGCTGGTGCGAAGCTCGACGAGGTGACGCCGCGGCGACACACCGGCCTTCGCGTAGTGACCGCTCTCGGGCTTGTTCACCTTGCGCGGGTCGATCTGGCCGTAGGCCAGCTGCACCGCGGAGTAGCCGTCTGCTTCGGGGGTGCGGACCTGGGTCACGACGCAAGGGCCGGCCTGCACCACGGTCACCGGGACGACCTTGTTGTTGTCCCAGACCTGGGTCATGCCGAGCTTGGCGCCCAGGATCCCCTTAACTTGCCTGTCCATTGTCCGGATCCCTACAGCTTGATCTCGATGTCGACGCCAGCCGGCAGGTCGAGGCGCATGAGCGAGTCGACCGTCTTCGGAGTCGGGTCGATGATGTCGATCAGACGCTTGTGCGTGCGCATCTCGAAGTGCTCGCGCGAGTCCTTGTACTTGTGCGGCGAGCGGATCACGCAGAAACGGTTGATCTCCGTGGGCAGCGGCACCGGGCCGGCGACCTGCGCCCCGGTCCGGGTCACCGTCTCGACGATCTTGCGTGCCGAGGAGTCGACGACCTCGTGGTCATAGGCCTTGAGCCGGATGCGGATCTTCTGTCCCGCCATAGTGGCTTCTGTTTCCTTCTCTCGATGCCGCTACGTGCGAGAGGGGTGCCCCTCGCATGCCCGCAGGACCGTTGATCCTGCGTTGTCCGACCCCCGCGGTCGGGCGTGTCGCGCTGTAGAACCAGGCTCCGCCCCAAGTGTCTGGAGCGATCATGCCCGTGGTGCAACTCCGTGGGAGTTACCCCATCCGTCGGGATCGGGGCGGCCGGCGGCAACATACACACGCCGGACACCGGGCGAGGGTGGCTGGTTGCCTGTACTGCGAGGCAGCCAACCACCCTGCGCGGACGCAACCTGACTAGTATGCAGGATCGAGTCCCACATTGCTAATCGGGGTCACCGTCGAGGTATCGCTCACACCTCTCGGACGTGAACGATCAGCCTCGAACTCAGACGTTGATCTTCGTGACCGTACCGGCGCCGACGGTGCGGCCACCCTCACGGATCGCGAACTTCAGGCCCTGCTCCATGGCGATCGGCTGGATCAGCTTGACCGACATCGAGGTGGAGTCGCCGGGCATGACCATCTCGGTGCCCTCGGGCAGCGTGACGACGCCGGTGACGTCCGTGGTGCGGAAGTAGAACTGCGGGCGGTAGTTCTGGAAGAACGGGGTGTGCCGGCCGCCCTCTTCCTTCGAGAGGATGTAGACCTGGCCCTCGAACTCCGTGTGCGGAGTCGTGGTGCCCGGCTTCACGACGACCATGCCGCGCTCGACGTCCTCGCGCTTGATACCACGCAGCAGGAGGCCGACGTTCTCGCCCGCGCGGGCCTCGTCGAGCAGCTTGCGGAACATCTCGATGCCGGTGCAGACGGTCTTCGTCGACTTCTCGCGGATGCCGACGATCTCGACCTCCTCGTTCGGCTTGAGGATGCCACGCTCGGCGCGACCGGTGACGACCGTGCCACGACCGGTGATCGTGAAGACGTCCTCGATCGGCATGAGGAACGGCTTCTCGGTCTCACGCTCGGGCTGCGGGATCGC
>CAKUMG010000715.1 GCA_934667465.1 uncultured Actinoplanes sp.
CTTCCCCCTCACGGCGGAGGCTCTCGAGCAGCGCAACACCATGCTGCGGGGCCTGAGCGTGATGCCCGCGGACGTGGCGCGGCCCGAGCATTCCGCGCTCGTGCTGCCCGATTGGCTCCCCGGAGACCAGGTCCGGGTCAATGGCCTGGAACGAGGCCCGTCCGGTAGGCGATGACGACGAGCTGCGCCCGGTCGCGCGCATCGAGTTTCGTCATGGCGCGCTGGACGTGCGCCCGGACGGTGAAAGGGCTGAGGAACATGCGCTCGGCGATCTCCTGGTTGGACAGCCCGGTGGCGACGAGGGCCACCATCTCGCGTTCGCGCGGGGTGAGGTGGCCGAGCTGCCCGGAGTCGTGCGGCGGCGCGTCCTCCGGGGTCGCGAGGAACCGGGCGACCAGGGACCGGGTGGCGGCCGGGGACAGCAGGGTGTCGCCGGCGGCGATGGTCCGGACGGCGCCGATCAGTTCCTCGGCCCCGATGCCCTTGCCGATGAAGCCGCCGGCACCCGCCCGCAGCGCCTGCGCGACGTGCTCATCGGTCTCGTACGTCGTCAGGACCAGGATCCGGCTCCCCCGCAGCTCCGGATCGGCGCAGATCTCGGCCGTGGCGGCAAGGCCGTCCGTGCCGGGCATGCGGATGTCCATGACGACCACGTCCGGGCGCAGCGCGCGGGTCAGCCGCACCGCCTCCCGCCCGTCGGCGGCCTCCCCGACCACGGTGATGTCGCCGGCGCTGTCGAGCAGCAGCCGGAACGCCTCCCGCAGCAGCGCCTGGTCGTCCGCGAGCACCACCCGCACCGTTCGGGCCGCTCCCGGCGCGGACGGAGCAGCGTCACGGCTCTCCCCGAGGGTCACGGCTTCTCCTTCGCAAGCGGGAGGGGCAGGTCGGCGGTGACGAGGAACCCGCCCCCGGGACCTGGACCGGCGGTCAGCTGTCCGCCGGCCGCCGTGGCGCGCTCCCGCATACCGATCAGGCCGTACCCGGTCGAGCCGTCCGGACCCGCGGCGCCCTTTCGCCCGCCGCCCCGATCCTCCGGCTGAAGGTCGCGGTCGCGCCGATGGTCGGCACGGTTGCCGGGGCGGTCGGCACGCTCATCGGGTCCCTCGTCGGCGACGGTGACCGTGATGCGGTCGGGACTCCACGCGAGGCGCACCTCGGCGTTCCCGGTGGCGGCGTGCTTGGTGACGTTGGTGAGGGCTTCCTGCACGATCCGGTACGCGGTCAGGTCCGCGCCGGGCGGCAGCGCCCGGGCCGGGCCGTCGTGGTGGAGCCTCACGTCGAGGCCCGCGCGGCGGAAGCTCTCCAGGAGCCCCGGGAGCTGGCAAAGCCCGGGTGCCGGTTCGGCGGGCGCCGCGCTGTCCCCTGCCTGACGCAGCAGCCCGACCGTGGCGCGCAGCTCGTCGAGGGCATGGCTCGTGGTCTCGACGAGTTCGCGCAGGCTGGTCCGGGTCTGTTCCGGCCGGGTGTCGAAGAGGTGCGCGGCGACCGTGGCCTGCGCGTTGGCGAGCGTGATCTGGTGGGCCACCAGGTCGTGCAGCTCGCGGGCGATGCGCACCCGTTCCTCGGCGACCCGGCGCCGGGCCTCGCTCTCCCTGCTCTCCTCGGCCCGCCGGGCCCGGTCCTCGACGGCCGCCAGATAGGCCCGCCGGTTCCGCACCGAGTGCCCGAGCAGCCCCGCCACCAGCGGGAACGCCGCCACAGCCCCGACCCGGCTCGCGTCCTGCCACGACACGTCCCCGGCCAGCGGCGCCGCCACCGCCAGCACCACAGCGGACCCGGCCAGCACCGCCCCCACCCGCCCCCGCTCGCCGAGCCCGGCCGCCTCGGCCCGCCGAGCGCCCGCCGCACCCTCAGCGCCCCGGGCACGCCGGACACCCGGAACGACCCCGGCACGCCGAGCACCCGGAACGCTCCAGGCGCCCTCCGCGAGCGAGTAGGCGGCGACCACCGCGGGCGCAATGACGAGAGGGCTCAGCAACAGCCCGAGCGGCTGCGCCACCAGGCCCGCCGCCGTCGTCGCCACCACGGCGGCCACGGGCGCCCGATGCCGCACCGGCAGCGCGACGCACGACAGGACGGCCAGGAACCACGCGGTGGCCGACGGCCCGACGGTGCCGTCGACGTGGATCAACCCGCCGATCAGGCACACGAGGAACGCCGCCCCCGTGACCGCCGCCTCCCGCCGCATCCGGCCCGATGCGGGCGATCGAGCATCGTCGGCCCTCGCCCCGTCGGTGCCGGGCACGGTGTCGTCGGTGCGGAGGAACGTCACACCAGCTCCAGCTGCATGCCTCCCTGGACCATCTCGGCCAGCCGCACGCCGGGGATGCCGAGCAGCTCGTCGAGTCCGGGGAACTGGTTGGGCAGAGTCTGGCCCCCCACGGTGGTCGGGGCGGCGCGCGGGTTGGTGTGGGTGCCGAGGTGGGACTCGCCGACCTGGACGAGGTAGTCACCGGGATTGGTTGCCTGGTCGTGCCGGATGACCTGTTCGGCGTAGGTGTTCATGGCGGCTGCCCGGCGGTGGACGTCGCCGTTCACCGTGCGGGCCGGGCGGCCCGACATGGCGCGGACGCGGACGCCCTGGGCGCGGGCCGCGGTCAGGAATGCGCCCAGGTCGACGTGGTGCTGCCCTTGGTAGTTCTGGACGAAGTTGGTCAGCCCGGGGCTCATCGGCGCCGTCGGGGTGCTGAAGAAGTCGTCGACCAGCGCCTGATGGGCGTCGTCGCGCAGGACCTCGATGTAGAGGGTGTTCACGCCGCCCGCGTGCAGGGCGGCCATGTGGGTGACGGCCCAGTCGAAGAAGGCCTCGTTGCGGTGGACGCCGCCGATCGCCAGGCCGTGAAAGTTCTGGAGGAGCGCGAGAGCGGCGGCGTCCGCGGGCTGCGGCTGGGCGGGGGCCGCGGGCTGCTGCTGTTGTTGCTGCTGGGCGGGGGCCGCGGGCGGGTTGAGCACCGCATCTGTCGCGGTCCGGGTCGCTGCGGACTGGGCCGGACCGCCCGCCGCCTGGTAGCCAGCCTCCCGGGT
The DNA here is from genome assembly GCA_934667465.1 of uncultured Actinoplanes sp. Taxonomy (GTDB): domain Bacteria; phylum Actinomycetota; class Actinomycetes; order Mycobacteriales; family Micromonosporaceae; genus Actinoplanes. Next base: position 3,025 of record CAKUMG010000715.1, read on the forward strand.
CACAGCGTCGGCGATGAGGCCCTCGTCGCGCCGGTCCTGCTGCTGCCAGTAGGGCAACGTGGCCGGATCGGCCCGGCCGATGTGCTCGAACAGCCGATCGTTCGACGGGTTGGGCGGCAGCGTGCCGTTCGCCATCATGTCGCTGAACAAGGCGTCGCCGAACCCCTTCATCGAGTCGGGCGGGCGCAGCTCCTGCTGCGTGCGGTAGTCCGTCTCGAAAGCGGCCCGTTCCTTGATCGGCGGCTCACCGGTGGCCTCCTCGTAGGCACCGGCGGCCCTGTCCCAGTTCTGCTGGTCGCGGACCTTCGTGGTGGCCTTGTCGCTCGCCCGGGACTTGCGGGGGCCCCGCACGCGGACCGCGGTGCCCGGCGGGTCGGTGTGCATCTCGTCGTAGTTCATCCGCTGCACCACCGGCACACCGGCCTGCCGGGGCGCAGAGGTCAGCATCGCGTGGACGGCGGCGTTGCCCGCGCTCTGCTGCAGGGCGTGCGCGGTCGCGGCGTCCAGGGGCCGATCGGCGCGGGCCGGCCCCGGGAGCCGGGTCGCGGGGTCACGCCGCGCGGCGGGCGGAACGTCGACGTCCTTGTCGGGCCGGTGCGCATGCATCGCGTGAACTCCCCCGCTCCTGCCGATGAACTTCCGACGCTAGACGGCACCCACGGGTGCGACAAGGTCCATCGGGGCACCCGTGGGGGCACCGTGCGGGAGGCCGGCGGGGCTAATCCAGGGCGGCGAGTTCCGTCTCGACCCGCGTACGCAGCGCCGCCTTCTCCGCCGGCGGCAGCCAGCACGCGTCGACGCCGGCCAGCGCCATCGCCTTCAGCCGCGAATCCGGAACGGCGAGCTCACCGGCGAGGATGCCGTATTCCTGGTTGAGCGACGTGGGGAACATGCCCGGGTCGTCGGAGCACGGGATCACGTTGAGCCCCGCCTCGAGCATGGCGGCGATCGAGGCGCGCCGCCACGGGCGCCAGGAGCGGCGGGACGTGGTCGAGGCGACCAGGAACGGGGTCTGCTCGTCGCGCAGGCGGGCCACGACGGCGTCGATCGA
>CAKUMG010000716.1 GCA_934667465.1 uncultured Actinoplanes sp.
CCGCACCGCTATTGACCCGGCGGGGCGGGCCTGCGTAACCTGCCTGCAATCTATGAAACGTTTCATGGTTTTCAACCTAGGGATGGTCATGGCGAACCCCGCAGTCCGCGATCTCCTCGGCCGCAGCAACCGTCTCGGCGCGGACCCCCGCACCACCAACTACGCCGGCGGCAACACCTCGGCCAAGGGCACGGAGACCGACCCCGTCACCGGCGAGCCCGCCGAACTGGTGTGGGTCAAGGGATCCGGCGGCGACCTCGGCACCCTCAAGGAGCCGGGCCTGGCCGTGCTGCGGCTCGACCGGCTGCGCGCGCTGACCGGCGTCTACCCCGGCGTCGAGCGCGAGGACGAGATGGTCGCCGCGTTCGACTACTGCCTGCACGGCCGGGGCGGCGCGGCGCCGTCGATCGACACCGCCATGCACGGGCTCGTCGACGCGGCCCACGTGGACCATCTGCACCCGGACGCGGGCATCGCGCTCGCCACCGCCGCGGACGGCCCGGCGCTGACCAAGGAGATCTTCGGCGACCGGGTGGTGTGGGTGCCGTGGCGCCGGCCCGGTTTCCAGCTGGGCCTCGACATCGCCGCGGTGCACCGGGCCAACCCGCGCGCCATCGGGGTGATCCTCGGCGGGCACGGCATCACGGCGTGGGGCGCGACCAGCGAGGAGTGCGAGGCGCGGTCGCTGGAGATCATCAACACCGCCGCGGCGTACCTGGCCGAGCACGGGCGGCCCGAGCCGTTCGGCGCGCTGGTGCACGAGCCGCTGCCCGAGCCGGCGCGGCGGGAGCGGGCGGCGGCGCTGTTCCCCGTGCTGCGCGGGCTCGCGTCGACGGATCGCGCGCAGGTGGGCCACTACACCGATGCCGGGGTTGTGCTCGACTTCGTGGGCCGCGCCCGGATGCCCGAGCTGGCGGCGCTCGGGACGTCGTGCCCGGACCACTTCCTGCGTACGAAGGTCAAGCCTCTCGTCCTCGACACCGCGCCCGACGCGCCTATCGACGAGGTGGTGGCCCGGCTCGGGGAACTGCACGCCGCCTACCGCGACGACTACCGCGCCTACTACGAGCGCTACGCGGACGAGACCACCCCGCCGATGCGCGGCGCCGACCCGGCGATCGTGCTGGTGCCCGGCGTCGGCATGTTCAGCTTCGGCGCCAACAAGCAGACCGCGCGCGTGGCCGGCGAGTTCTACGTCAACGCCATCAACGTGATGCACGGCGCCGAGGCGGTCTCCACCTATGCGCCGATCGACGAGTCGGAGAAGTTCCGCATCGAGTACTGGGCGCTCGAGGAGGCCAAGCTCCAGCGGATGCCGAAGCCCAAGCCCCTGGCCACCCGGATCGCGCTGGTGACCGGCGGCGGCTCGGGCATCGGCCGGGCCGTCGCGCTGCGGCTCGCGGCCGAGGGCGCCTGTGTCGTCGTCGCCGACCGCGACCTGGACTCGGCGTCCGCGGTGGCCGGCGAGATCGGCGGGCCCGACGTCGCCGTCGCCGTGCGCGCGGACGTGACCGACGAGGCGGCGGTGACTGCGGCCGTACGCGACGCGACCCTCGCCTTCGGCGGCGTGGACCTCGTCGTCAACAACGCCGGCCTGTCCATCTCGAAGCCGCTGCTGGAGACGACCGAGGCCGACTGGGACCTGCAGCACGACGTGATGGCCAAGGGCTCCTTCCTGGTGTCCAAGGCTGCCGCCGCGGTCCTGATCGCCCAGGGCATGGGCGGCGACATCGTCTACATCTCCAGCAAGAACTCGCTCTTCGCGGGCCCGAACAACGTCGCCTACGGCGCTGCCAAGGCCGACCAGGCCCACCAGGTACGGCTGCTCGCGGCGGAGCTGGGCGCCCACGGCGTACGCGTCAACGGCATCAACCCCGACGGCGTGGTCCGCGGCTCCGGCATCTTCGCCGGCGGCTGGGGTGCTCAGCGCGCCGCCGTCTACGGCGTGCCCGAGGAGCAGCTCGGCGAGTTCTACGCGCAGCGCACCCTGCTCAAGCGCGAGGTACTCCCGGAGCACGTGGCGAACGCGGTGTTCGTGCTCACCGGCGGCGAGCTGTCGCACACCACCGGCCTGCACATCCCGGTCGACGCCGGCGTCGCGGCAGCGTTCCTGCGATGACGGTGTTCGCGGCGGTTTTGCGATGACGGCCTTCGCGGCGGTCGACCTGGGCGCGTCCAGCGGGCGTGTCATGGTCGGCCGCGCCGGCCCGGGGGAGCTGTCGCTGACCGAGGCGCACCGGTTCGCGAACGAGCCGGTGCGTGTCGGGGGCACGTTGCACTGGGACATTCTCGCGCTGTACCGCGGGGTGCTCGAGGGGCTGCGGCGGGCCGGGCCGGTCGACGCGATCGGGATCGACTCGTGGGCTGTCGACTATGGATTGCTCGACGCGAGCGGGGCCTTGCTCGGCAATCCGGTGCATTATCGGGATGCCCGCACCGACGGGGTGACGACAGGTCTGCCCGAGTCCGATTTATACGCTCAGACCGGACTCCAGAGGCTGCCTTTCAATACGATTTATCAGCTCATCGCCGCTGCTTACTCGCCCCAGCTCGCGGCGGCGGACCGGCTGTTGCTCATCCCGGACCTGCTCGCCTACTGGCTCACCGGCGTGGCGGGGGCCGAGTTCACCAACGCCTCGACGACCCAGCTGCTCGACCTGCGGACCGGTTCGTGGGCGGTTGACCTCATGGGCAAGGTCGGCATAAATCCGGCTTTGTTTCCGCCGCTGCGGCAACCCGGCTCGGTCATCGGCCCGGTGCTGCCGGAGATCGGGATCGGCACCCCGGACGTGATCGCGGTCGGCTCGCACGACACCGCGTCCGCCGTGGTCGGGGTGCCGGCGGCGGGCGACCGGTTCGCGTACATCTCCTGCGGCACCTGGTCGCTGGTCGGCGTGGAGCTGGACGCGCCGGTGCTGACCGAGGCGTCGCGGCTCGCGAACTTCACGAACGAGGGCGGCGTCGACGGGAAGGTGCGCTATCTGCGCAATGTGATGGGGCTGTGGCCGCTGCAGGAGTGCCTGCGAGAGTGGGGGAACCCGGACATCTCGGCGCTGCTGGGCGAGGCCGCGCGGTTGTCCACAGGGCCGGTGGTCGATCTCGACGATCCGGTCTATCTTCCCCCCGGGGGGATGGAGGAGCGACTCGCGGGACGGATCGGGCGCAGGCTCGGGCGTGCCGAGCTGGTCCGCTGCATTGTGGACAGCCTCGCGCTCGCCCACAAACGTACGGTAGAACAGGCGCAGGAGCTCTCCGGGACGCACGTCGACGCCGTGCACGTCGTCGGTGGCGGCGCCCGCAACGAGCTGCTCTGCCAGCTGACCGCGGACGCCTGCGGGCTGCCCGTCCTCGCCGGACCGGTCGAGGCGACCGCGATCGGCAACGTGCTCGTCCAGGCCCGCGCGTCGGGCGCGATCACCGGGGACCTCCGAGCGCTGCGCAAGATCATCAGGCAGACTCAGCCCATCAGACGATACGAGCCCCGGGGAGGCTGACGTGCGGATCGCCCTCTTCGCCACCTGCCTGGCCGACACCATGTTCCCGGCGGCGGCCAAGGCCACGGTCCAGCTGCTCGAGCGGCTCGGCCACGAGGTGGTGTTCCCGCCCGAGCAGACCTGCTGCGGCCAGATGCACGTCAACACCGGCTATCAAGAACACGCCCTGCCACTCGTACGCCGCCACGTGCGCACCTTCGACGCCTACGACGTGACCGTGGCGCCGTCGGGGTCGTGCGTCGGCTCGATCCGGCACCAGCACGCCATGGTGGCGCGCGGCGCGGGCGACCCGGCGCTGGCGGAGCGGGCCGAGAGCGTGGGCGCGCGCACGTACGAGCTGTCGGAGCTGCTCATCGACGTGCTGGGCGTGGAGGACGTGGGAGCGTACTACCCGCACCGGGTCACCTACCACCCGACCTGCCACTCGCTGCGGATGATCCGGGTCGGGGACAAGCCGCAACGCCTGCTGCGCCACGTGCGCGGGCTGGAGCTGATCGAGCTGCCCGCCGCCGAGCAGTGCTGCGGCTTCGGGGGCACGTTCGCGCTGAAGAACGCGGACACGTCCACGGCG
>CAKUMG010000717.1 GCA_934667465.1 uncultured Actinoplanes sp.
GTGCCGGGCGGTGCGTGGCAGTGGCGCGGCTGGGCGGTGCGGCGCAGGTGGTGGCGGTGCAGTGCGGGCGGGGCCGGGGCGCGGCGTGTGAGGCGCGGCCCGGCCCCGGCGCGCGGGGTGGTGCGGGTGGGGTCAGCGGGTCGCCTTCTCCGCGGCCTCGACGGCGTTGCGGAAGAGCATCGCGACAGTGGTCGGGCCCACGCCGCCGACGCGCGGGGTGAGCGCGCCCGCGACGGAGGCCACTTCCTCGGCGACGTCGGGGAGGAGGCGGCGGCCCTCGTAGCGGACGCCCGCGCCGATGACCGTGGCGCCCGGCTTGACGTGCTCGGGCTGGATGATGCCCGGGACGCCCGCGGCGGCGATGAGGATCTCGGCGCGCTGGGTGTAGCGCTGCCAGTCCGGGACGCCGGTGTGGACCACGGTGACGGCGGCGTTGGCGGTGGGGCGCTTCTGGGAGAGCATCATCGCCAGGGGGCGGCCGATGGTGGCGCCGCGGCCCAGGATGACGACCTCCTTGCCGCCGACCGGGATCTCGTAGTGGGCGAGCAGGGCCTCGATGCCGGCCGGGGTGCAGGGGCGCGGGCCCGGCAGGCCGACCGAGAGGCGGCCCAGGTTGAGCGGGTGCATGCCGTCGACGTCCTTGTCGGGGTCGACGGTCATCAGGGCCGCGTCGTAGTCGATGTGCGCGGGCGGCGGGTACTGGATCAGCAGCGCGTGCACGTTGCTGTCGCCGTTGAGCCGGTCGATGACCCGGTGCAGGTCGTCCTGGGTGGCGTCGGCGGGCAGGTGCTCGTGCGGGGAGACGAAGCCCAGCTCGCCGGCCTGCTTCTGCTTGATCCGGATGTAGCCTGCGCTGGCGTCGTCGTCGCCGACCAGGATCGTGGCGAGCGACGGCTGGACGCCGCCCTCCTTGAGCTTCGCGACGCGCTGCGCGACGTCGGCGAGCACCGCCTCGGCCACGGGCTTGCCGGGCAGCAGCCGGGCCTCGTGCGTACCGGAGGTTTCGGACATGCGCTCTCCCATCGAGTGGGCACCCAGGCGGACGGCGCCCACGACGAGCTCCCCGATGGTTCCCCATCCTCGATGCCGCCAGTCGCGTGTCGCCGCCCAGTATGCCGTGCGACCGGCCCGGTCGCCGACTCGCGGTCACCCGCCCAGGGTCACCCGGCCCGGCGCAGCTCCTCGGTGAGCAGGCCGGTGAGGTACTCGTGGCGCTCGCCGCCGACGCAGATGCCGCGGCTCGGGCCCTCGGCGAGCATCAGCGGGTAGAGGTGGATCCGGTAGGTCTATAGCTCCGCGGCGATCGATATCGTGCGATAGACCGTGTCGTCGTCGGCGCGGTACAGGCCGATGGTGACGCGGCGGTCCGCCGGGATCGTCACGGTCTCGGTCCACTCGCCGTCGGCGTCCGGGCTCACCGTGCGCGACCTCGCGGTGGTGCCGGTGACGGAGCTGACGATCACCCGGTACGGGGCATCGGCGGTCCGCAGCCCGGTCGCCTTCACGACGACCGTACGGTTGCCGTCGGCGTCCGCGGGCGCGGGCGGCGACGCGGACAGGGCGGTGACCGCGCTGGTGTTGTCCGTGGCCAGCGACGTGCCGAGCGACAGCCACCCGGCGCCGCCGAGGATCGCCACGACCAGGACCAGCGGCAGTAGCTGGCGGATCAGGCGGGTGCGGCCCGCGGCCCGGTCCGCCGCCACCTGCTCGGCCGTCTCCACCGGCACCACCTGCATCACGACGGTGTGCGCCGCCGAAGCGGGCGCCGCGGAAACAACGGGCGCGGCTGAAGCGGGTTCCGGCGCCGAAACACCAGGATCAGCGGGCGCGGTGGACGAGCGGCGCCGGGGCAGGAGCGGCACGACCAGCGCGAGGACTGTCACGCCCGCCAGGAACGCGGTCCAGCTGACGCGATTCAGCGGGGCCCTGCACACGTACAGGAGCAATCCACCGACCACCAGCATCGCCAGGCTCAGCGCGGGCGCGAGCAGGATCCGCTCGATCCGGGTCAGCACCCGCCGCGGGAACAGCGCCTCGGTCAGGGCCGCCCCCGGCAGGACGAAGCCCAGCAGCAGCCCTCCGGCCGCCGCGATCGGGCGCGGCGTGAACAGGACCAGCGCCGCGCTGACCGCCGTGGCCGCCGCGACGACCCGGATGAGCAGGGCGTTCACAAATTTCCCATCCGGTAGATGCGGACGTTGCCGTTGTCGTAGAGCCGGTCGACCCCGGTCAGCGAGTCGAACTTGCCGAGCTGCGTGGCGCTCAGCGGCCGGGTGATGGAGCCGGCGTTCGGGTCGTTCTCGAAGTAGGCCTCGCCCTCCGGGAGCAGCTCGCCGAGGCGCTTGTCGACCACGAGGTACTGCACCGCGACCCGCGTGACCAGGTCGTCCTCGGCGAGGCCCCACTCGTCGGCGTAGTAGAGCGTGCCGACCTCGCGGACCGGGTCCTGCCGCCCGTAGGTCGACGCGAGCGACACCGACGTGATGTCGCCGCCGACCCGGTTGTCGCGGCCGAGCGTGTTGCGCTGCCACAGCGCGGCGCTGACCCCGTACTCGTCGACGGACCGTTCGAACGCCCCCGCCAGGTAGGGGCCCGGCAGGATCGACCCGATCGGCGGCCAGCCGCCCGCCCGCGCGCCGATCATCAGGACGGTGATCATCAGCGAGCCGGCCGCGACCCGGCTGTAGAGGTTCCAGTTGCCGGGCGCGAGGTAGTCGATCGCGGGCGCCGCCGCCCGCCACTGCCGCTTGCCGTCCGCGTCCTTCTCCGGGATCAGCTGGACGCCGCGGACGAGCGCGATGGCGGCGACGATCGAGATCGGCACGTACGTGAACGTGGAGAGCCGCCCCGCGATCTCCGGCCCGTTCTGGCCCAGGAAGCGCACCCCGTTGCCCGCGAAGAACAGTGCGCCGCCGGCGATCGCCGCCCACCGCCACGGGTCCCGGTCGGCGCGCTGCAGCATGTCGCGCAGCAGCGCCAGGAACAGCACGAACAACCCGAGCAGGCCGATGCCCTGCAGCGCGAGCTGCCCGAGGCTCACCGCGGCCGTGGTCGACGACGCCTCGGAGGTGCCGTTGACCAGGTTCGAGATGGTCTGCGCGACCTGGTCGATCGGCGCCTCGAGATAGCTGAGCACGTCGCGCGCCACGGTCAGCACCCACAGCATCACGGCCGCGGTGGCGATGCCGGGCGCGACCAGGGCGCTCCACCGGCGCGGCCGGGCCAGCACCAGCTCCGCCCCGGCCAGCAGCCACAGCGTCAGCACCAGCGCGAACGCCGTCACGTGGTGGCTCACCGTGGTGACCAGGATCGACACGACCGCGACGGCGAGGAACTGCCAGCCGCCCCGGGCCCGCCAGCGGCGGATCGCCCACACGGTCAGCATCAGGAACGGCAGCGCCGCGGTCTGGTAGAGGTAGCTGGAGTTGAAGAACAGGTAGTGCAGCGCCGTCGCGTAGATCGCGCAGCACACCCCGGCGACCGCGGGGGAGCGGCTGGCCCGCAGCACCGCCGCGAACATCGCCGCCACGAACACCAGCCGGGCCACCCCGGCGACCAGGATGCCGGCCACCATCACCGGCAGCCCGGTCAGCGACGCGATCGCCGCGCCCATCTCGGCCAGGCCGGGGAAGTGCACGGCGGGCGGCAGCGCCGGGTTGGGCTGGAACAGCTTCCCGGTCTCCTGGATGACCGTGGTGGCCAGCCAGTGCTGGAGCTCGTCGGGGAAGCGGAACTGGTCCGGGCTGTACATCCACTTGAGCAGGTACTGGTTCAGCGCCAGCCCCATGACCAGCACGAACGACTCGGCGGCCCCGGCCATGCGGCGGCTCACCAGCCGCACGACGACGGGGGTGAAGACGACGACCTGACCGATCCAGTACGCGTACGGCGCGTTGCCGGTCTCGACGCGGCCCCCGGCGTAGGCGAGCGCGACCATCAGCACGCCCAGCGCCGAGATCGTCAGCACGGCCGGGGCGTGGCCCAGGTCGAGCGGCGCGCGGCGCGGGCGGGCGGGCCGGGGCGGGCGGGCCGGGTCCGGGGTGCTGACC
>CAKUMG010000718.1 GCA_934667465.1 uncultured Actinoplanes sp.
GATGTGGACGGTCGAGACCAACGGGATCGGCTTCGTGCTCGACGCGGGCAACCCGGACCTGCCGGACACCCATCCGCTCGACGCGGCGCAGGTCGACGAGCGCGTCGCCGGCCCGCAGCGGCTGCCCGGGCTGCTCGGCCTGCCGGGCGACGGGAAGATCCAGCTCGTCGACACCGCGCGGGGCCGGCTGGTGCAGACCCGGACGCCCGCGAGCGACCAGCGCGTGACAGTGGTCGGCAGCCGGGTACTCACGGTGACGGGCACCGCCGCCGACGGCACCTGCTACTACGACGTCGTCGCCCACGATCCGGCGTTCGGGCGCGAGGTGTGGAAGCGCGACGGGCTCAACCTGCGGACCGCCGGCAACGGCTCCGACTGCGAGCAGGAGAAGGACCCGGCGGGTGGCTCCGACGTGGTGCTCGGCGTGGACCCGTACGGGCGTCAGGAACTGATCGCCGCCCACGACGGCCGCACGCTCTGGCACGGGGAGAAGGGGCAGGCCGTGCTCGCCGTGAACAACTCCTACGCGCTGATCCGCGCCGCGAACGGCCGGTCCGTGGCCGCCCGTTCCTTCGCGCGCGGCAAGGTGGAGTGGCGCCGCGACGTGCGCGACAACGCGTCCGCGGCACTGACCCCGTACGCGGCGATCATCACCGAACGGGAACCCGCGCGGGTGATCGCGCTCCAGCCGCGTACCGGGAAATTGCTGGCCGACGTGCGTACGGAAGCCGAGGTCTTCGCCGCCGGACCGGACGGATTGCTGCTCGTCGACGGGCGTGACATGGCTTACGTCCCGTACAGCGGAGGGTGACCGAAGTGACCCCGCGGCGGCGGCTGGCCTAGGCTTGCCCGTCATGAGCAGAGCCGCCGCTTTCTCGTACTCGCCGTTGTTGCCGACCGGCGAGGACCAGACCGAGTACCGACTGCTCGCGGACGACGGTGTGGACGTGGTCCACGGCCCCGGCGGTCGCCGTTTCCTGACGGTGGAGCCCGAGCTGCTGACCCTGCTCACCGCCGAGGCGATGCACGACATCGCGCACTTCCTGCGGCCCGCCCACCTGGCCCAGCTGCGCGCGATCATCGACGACCCGCGGGCCTCGCCCAACGACCGGTTCGTGGCGCTCGACCTGCTGCGCAACGCGAACATCGCGGCCGGCGGCGTGCTGCCGATGTGCCAGGACACCGGCACCGCGATCGTCATGGGCAAGCGCGGCCGGCACGTGCTCACCGACGGCACCGACGAGGAAGCCATCGCGCGCGGGGTCTACGAGGCCTACACCCGGCTGAACCTGCGCTACTCGCAGCTCGCCCCGCTGACGATGTGGGACGAGCGCAACACCGGCTCCAACCTGCCCGCCCAGATCGAGCTCTACGCCGAGGATCCGGGCGGCGCCCCGGACGCGTACAAGTTCCTCTTCATGGCCAAGGGCGGCGGCTCGGCCAACAAGTCGTACCTCTACCAGGAGACCAAGGCGCTGCTGAACCCGGCGCGGATGATGGAGTTCCTGGACGAGAAGCTGCGACTGATCGGCACGTCCGCCTGCCCGCCCTACCACCTGGCGGTCGTCATCGGCGGCACCAGCGGCGAGCACGCGCTCAAGACCGCGAAGCTGGCCAGCGCCAAGTATCTCGACAACCTGCCCAGGTCGGGCTCGATGACCGGCCACGGCTTCCGCGACGTCGAACTCGAGGCGGCGGTCCTCGAACTGACCCGCGACTTCGGCATCGGCGCCCAGTTCGGCGGCCGCTACTTCTGCCACGACGTCCGCGTCATCAGGCTGCCGAGGCACGGCGCCTCCTGCCCGGTCGCGATCGCCGTCTCCTGCTCCGCCGACCGCCAGGCCCTCGCCAAGATCACACCGTCGGGCGTCTGGCTCGAGCGCCTCGAGCCGGATCCGGCCCGCTTCCTGCCCGACGTCGAGATCACCGAGGGCGAGGTCGTCAAGGTCGACCTCAACCGCCCGATGTCAGACATTCGCGCCGAACTCGCGAAATATCCGGTCAAGACCCGGCTGTCCCTGACCGGCCCGCTCGTCGTCGCCCGCGACATCGCCCACGCCAAGATCGCCGAACGCCTCGACGCCGGCGAGCCCATGCCGCAGTACCTCCGTGACCACGCCGTGTATTACGCAGGCCCCGCCAAGACCCCGGAGGGCTACGCCTCGGGCTCGTTCGGCCCGACCACGGCCGGCCGCATGGACGCCTACGTCGAGAAGTTCCAGGCCGCGGGCGGCTCCCTGGTGATGCTCGCCAAAGGCAACCGCTCCGGCCAGGTCACCCGCGCCTGCCACAGCTACGGCGGCTTCTACCTGGGCTCCATCGGCGGCCCGGCGGCCAGGCTCGCGCAGGACTGCATCCGCCACGTCGAGGTGCTGGAGTATCCCGAGCTGGGCATGGAGGCGGTCTGGCGGATCGAGGTCGAGGACTTCCCCGCCTTCATCGTCGTGGATGACAAGGGCAACGACTTCTTCGCCGAGGTCACGAAGCCGGTCCTGGGAATCGGCCGACGACCCTAGGGTCAAATGCGGATGTCGTAGCCGGGTGGGTGGTGCAGACCGTCGCTCACGCCGAGGGCCGCGCGTGACGGGCCAGGCGCCTGGCGGCGCCAGAACGGCCCGCCCCACCCGGCGGCGTGCGTGAGCGGACACCCCGCCTCGCTCCGCATCGGACAACCGGTTCGCGCCTCGTCCTACCGGCGTGCGATCCTCCTCCCCAGCGTTGATCATCAACGCTTCTCATGGGGGAGGGGAACGGCATGCGTGCGTTCCGCCAAGTCGTATCCGTAACCATGGCCGCTGCACTCGGCCTCGGCGCGGCAGGGGTTCCCGCCGCGCCTGTCTCGGCCACATCGGTCACATCCGTGGTCGACGACAGCCCTGCTGTCAGCATGCCCAAGGGCGCGACGATCGGCGCGAGCGTCGACATCCGCCTCGAGCCCCGGCAGCCGGACGTCAAGGAGTACATCTTCTCCGTCCGCGGCGAGCGCGAGCTGTTCGTCGTGCCCGCCCGCGCCGACGGCACCGCCGAGCACCGTTGGACGATCACGCACGAGCTCGGCAGCGCTCCCCTCTGGATCCGGAGCCGGGCCGCCGACGGCACCCTCTCCAAGGTCCGGGAGCAGTGGTTCACCGTCGACATGGCCGCGCCGAAGGTCACCCAGAGCGGCCTCGTCGGCGTCAACATGCCGATCACCTTCCACGCCCGGTCGACGATGCCGGGCATCACGGAGTACGTCGCCCAGCTGAACACCGACCCGGTCGCCCGGCAGTCCGTGCCGCCCGGCCCGGACGGTAGCGCCACGTTCCAGTTCTCGGTGACCAAGCGCGGCCAGCGGCACGTCACCGTCTACGCGGTCAACGCCGACGGGGTGCAGTCCGCCAGCGGTCGTGTGGTCTGGAACCCCACCGACTCGCCGCTCATCACGTCCGCGGAGTTCCCGGAGAACACGGCGAGCCGGATGGAACCGGGCACGTTCACCATCACACCGCGGCAGGGTGACACCACGGCCTACGAGTACGCGTTCAACGGTGTCCCGGGAACGCTGCCGGCCAACGCCGACGGCACCGGGACGCTGCACTGGACGCCGCCGGCCGCCGGCGACTGGGTCCTCACCGTGCGCAGCGTGTCGGGGACCGGGATCCGCTCGCAGCAGCAAAGAACCCACGCGTTCACCACCGAGGTGCGACCCACCACGGTCGACGAGTTCTGGCCGCAGTTCATCTACACCGGTGCGATCAGCCGGATCACCATCCTCGGCACCGAGCTGACCGCCCGTGACACGGTCACCATCACGCCGGAGGGCGGCAATCCGATCGCCGCCACGGTGATCTCGGCCTCCGCCGACCGCACGAGGCTCGTCTTCGAGGCCGACCTGCGGACCGCGAAGCCCGGCAACGCGAAGGTCGTGCTGCACTCGGCGATCACCGGCCCGGCGCCCAGCTCGTCGATGCCGGCCATGCACGCCGCGTACGCGCCCACCCCCGGCACCACCAGCCCGTCCGCCGCGGCCGCCGCGCCGAGGGACGACGT
>CAKUMG010000719.1 GCA_934667465.1 uncultured Actinoplanes sp.
ACGCCGGCAACTCCTCCGGCGTGGCCGACGGCGCCGCGCTCGTGCTCGTCGGCTCCGGCCGGGTCGCGGCGGAGCTGGGGGTGCGGCCGCGGGCCCGGATCGTCGCCGCCGCGAGCACCGGCGCCGACCCCACGCTGATGCTCACCGGTCCGATCCCCGCCACCCGCAAGGTGCTCGACCGGGCCGGGCTCACGCTCGCCGACATCGACCTGTTCGAGATCAACGAGGCGTTCGGCGCGGTCGTCCTCGCGTACCTCCGCGAATTGGATCTTGATCCGGAAAGGGTGAACGTCGCGGGCGGCGCGATCGCGCTCGGGCATCCGCTCGGCGCGACCGGCGCGATGCTGCTCGGCACGGCCGTGGACGAGCTGGAACGCCGCGGCCGGCGCCGCGCGCTGATCACCCTCTGCGTCGGCGCCGGCATGGGCATCGCGACCGTCGTGGAGCGCTGCTGATGGACATCCGCTACGAGCAGGGCCGCGACGGCATTGTCACGCTCACCATGGACGACCCGGACAAATCCTCCAACACCATGACCCGCTCGTACGCCGCGGCGATGAGCCGCGTCGTCGACCGGCTCGAGGCCGAGCGGGACACCATCGCCGGCGTGATCCTGACCAGCGCGAAGACGACGTTCTTCGCGGGCGGTGACCTGCCCGGGATGATCAAGGCCACCCCCGCGGACGCGCCCGCGCTCACCGAGCTGCTCACCACGATCAAGCGGGACCTGCGCCGCCTGGAGGTGCTGGGCCGCCCGGTCGTCGCCGCGGTCAACGGCTCCGCGCTCGGCGGCGGGCTGGAGATCGCGCTCGCCTGCCACCACCGGGTCGTGCTCGACGCGAAGGGTTCGCGGATCGGGTTCCCCGAGGTCACGCTCGGGCTGCTGCCGGGCGCGGGGGGCGTGACGCGTACGGTCAGGATGCTCGGTCTTCCCGACGCGCTCGAGAAGGTGCTGCTCAGCGGCGAGCAGCGGCGCCCCGCCGACGCGGTCGCGATCGGGCTGGCCGGCGAGGTGGCGGCCACGCGCGAGGACATGCTCGACCGCGCGCGGGCGTTCATCGGCGCGAATCCGGACGCGCGGCAGCCGTGGGACCGCGACGGCTACCGGCTGCCCGGGCCGCGCGAGCAGGCACTGCTGCCCGTCTATCCGGCGATGCTGCGCGCCAAGCTCAAGGGCAACCGGTTGCCGGCCCCGGAGGCGATCCTGGCGGTGGCCGTGGAGGGCGCGTCGCTCGACCTGGACACCGCGCTGACGCTGGAGACCCGAGAACTGGTGGCGCTGCTCACCGGCCAGGTCGCGAAGAACATGATCGGCGCGTTCTTCTTCGACCTGCGCGCCGTCAAGGCCGGGGCGAGCCGCCCGGACCGGCAGGTGCCGCCCGCGAGCCGGATCGCGGTGCTGGGCGGCGGGATGATGGGCGCCGGGATCGCGTACGCGTGTGCGCGGGCCGGCCTCGACGTCGTGGTCCGTGACGTGTCGAGCACCGCGGCCGCGCAGGCACGGGCGCAGGCGGAGAGGCTGCTCGCGCACGGCGTACGGCGGGGAAAGCTGACGGCCGACCGCGCCACTGCGACCCTCACCCGCCTGACCGTGACCACCGACGTGGCCGAGCTGGCCGGCTGCGACGCGGTCATCGAGGCGGTACCCGAGGACCCGGCGCTCAAGGTGCGCGTCTTCGCCGAGATCGAGGACGTGCTCGCCCCCGGCGCGCTGCTCGCCACGAACACGTCGACGCTGCCGATCGGCGGCCTGGCCAGCGGGATCGCCCGGCCCGCCGACTTCCTCGGCATGCACTTCTTCTCCCCCGCCCACCGCATGCCGCTGGTCGAGATCATCGCCGGGGAGCGGACCGGGGACGACGCCGTCGCCCGCGCGTTCGACCTGGCCGTGCGGCTCGGCAAGACTCCGATCGTGGTCGGCGACGGGCGCGGCTTCTACACGAGCCGGGTCTTCGGCCGCTTCCTCGACGAGGCGATCGGCATGCTCGCCGAGGGGGTGCCCGCGCCGGCGGTGGAACGTGCCGCGCTGGCCGCCGGCTACCCGACCGGGCCGCTGGCGCTGGCCGACGAGGTGTCGCTGACGCTGCTGCGGCACATCCGCGGGCAGTACGAGGCCGGCGACCCGGGGTTCGTCCCCCTGCCCTCGCACGGGATCGTCGACCTGCTGCTCTCCTCTGATCGGGCGGGGCGGGCGGAGGGGCGCGGCTTCTACGACTACCCGGACGGGCGGCGGGGGCGGTTGTGGCCCGGGCTGCGGGCGCTGGCGACGCCGGCGGGGCGGGCTGTCCCGTACGAGGATCTGCAGGACCGGATGCTCTTCGCCCAGACCCTGGACGCGCGGCGCTGCCTGGCGGAGGGGGTGCTGCGATCGGCGCGCGACGGGGACATCGGGTCGCTGCTCGGGATCGGGTTCCCGGCCTGGACCGGAGGGGCTCTGCGGTACGCGGAGCAGCACCGCGACTTCGGCGGGCGCGCGCGGGAGCTGGCGTCCCGCTACGGAGCGAGATTCGATCCGTCCCCATAGGATCATGCGGTGCCGCCCATCGTGCTCGACGAGTCCCAGTCCTGGCCCGCCGCCGCGATCCCCGCCGCCGCCTTGATCGCTGCGCTGCCGCTTGCTTTGTTCCTCGCCGATATCTTTTGGTATGCCGTCATCGGTTTTGTGGCGGCCCTGGCGATGGCCGTCTTCCGGCGCCGCAACGCGATCCTCGCCGACGACGAGGGGCTGCTGCTGCGCGAGAAAGGCCGGGTGACCCGCTCGTGGCGCTGGACCGAGATCGATCGGATCGGCTGGGCCGCGCACGGCTACTGGGGTGCGCGGCTGGTCGTCCACCCGAGCGGCGGGCCCTACGACGTGCCGGGGCCGAACTCGCCCGTCCGGGTGGGGCACGTCTGGAACCCGCGGCGCGATCCCGCGGCCGACCCGCTGCCCGGGCTCCGGGAGCGGCACGGTCTCCGGCCCTTGCCGGAGGAGTGACGACTCTGGCCCCCTTTTGGGGCCCCGCCTCCGGTCCGGCCGGGCGGAGGACCCGCGTACCGTTCGATGCGATGACTGCCTCCGCACGCTACGGCGACCCCGCCCTCGACCTGCCCGTGACCAGCGACGTCCTCGCGCTGCAGCTCACCCGCCGGTCCGTCCGCAAGTTCGGCCCCCGCGACGTCACCGACGGCGAGCTGACCGCCTTGATCGCCGCCGCCCAGTCCGCGCCCACCTCGTCGAACCTGCAGCCGTGGAGCGTCGTCGCCGTCCGCGATCCCGCCCGCAAGGCCCGCCTCGCCGCCCTCGCCGGCGACCAGGCGTTCGTCGCCCAGGCGCCGCTGTTCCTGGTCTGGGTGGCCGACCTGGGCCGCGCCCGCCGCCTCGCCGACCGCGCGGACGTCCCCCTCGACGCCACCGACTACCTGGAGACGACGCTCATCGGCTTCGTCGACACCGCCCTGGCCGCCCAGAACGCGGTGGTGGCCGCCCAGTCCCTCGGCCTCGGCACGGTCTTCGCCGGCGCGGTCCGCAACCACCCGGCCGAGATCGCCGCCGAACTCGGCCTCCCCCCGCACACCGTCGCCACCTTCGGCCTCGCGGTCGGCACCCCCGACCCGTCCGAACAGGCCGACATCAAGCCCCGCCTCCCCCAGGCGGCGGTCCTGCACCACGAAACCTACGACCCGGCCGCGGCGGACGCGCACATCCCGGCCTACGACGAGCGGCTGGGCGCCTACTTCCGCCGCTTCGGCCAAACCGGCGACTGGTCGTCCCGGGTGCTGGCGCGGCTCCGCGGACCCGCCTCGATGGCCGGCCGCCACCGCCTCCGCGAGACTTTGGAACGGCTCGGCCTTCCCTCCCGCTGACGATCCCACCGCGGCCGCGGGGCCCGGGCGGCCGGCCGACCTCGGACGAGGAAAACGCCAGGTGTACGGCAACGGGTCCGGAAAGACCTCGCTGCTCCGTGCGGTCGCGCTCGCTGTAGCAGGGCCCGGGGCCGCACCGGCCCTGAGCCCGGACCTCCGCAACTGGGTCTCCGAGGGCG
>CAKUMG010000720.1 GCA_934667465.1 uncultured Actinoplanes sp.
GATTGCTTCGGTCGAGCAGTCCGAACGGGAATTGACCGGCATCAAGGGCTTAAAAATCGGCTACAACCGCGTATTCGGCTACTACATCGAGGTCACCAACTCCTACAAGGAGCAGGTGCCTGACCGCTACATACGCAAGCAGACGCTCACCGGCTGTGAGCGGTACATCACCCAAGAATTAAAGGACATGGAAGCCAAGATTTTAGGCGCGAAAGACAAGGTCTGTGCGCTTGAATACGAGGAATTCCAAAAGCTGCGCGGCTTTATCGCCGAAAACGTAGTACGTGTGCAGAAAACGGCGGACATTCTTTCCAAAATCGACGTGTATGTGTCGCTTGCAGATGTGGCCGTGCGAAATAACTATGTCTGCCCGGAGGTGGACGCGTCGGATACGATTGTCATCAAGGACGGCCGCCATCCGGTGGTCGAAAAGTTCCTAAAGAACGAAATGTTCGTGCCAAACGATGTGAATTTGAACGAATCCGAGCGGCTGATGCTCATCACCGGGCCGAACATGGCCGGTAAATCCACCTATATGCGCCAGACGGCACTCATCATTCTGATGGCGCAGATCGGCTCGTTCGTACCGGCATCTTCGGCACGCATCGGCGTGGTGGACAAGCTGTTTACCCGTATCGGCGCGTCGGACGACCTTGCCGCCGGACAATCGACCTTTATGCTCGAAATGACCGAGTGTGCATATATTCTGAAAAACGCCACCGCGCGCAGTTTTATCATTTACGATGAGATCGGGCGCGGCACGTCGACCTACGACGG
This sequence comes from uncultured Actinoplanes sp., assembly GCA_934667465.1. Classification (GTDB taxonomy): domain Bacteria; phylum Actinomycetota; class Actinomycetes; order Mycobacteriales; family Micromonosporaceae; genus Actinoplanes. The sequence continues at coordinate 778 of CAKUMG010000720.1, forward strand.
CATGAGTATCGCACGCGCGATCATTGAATATACTGTCAGCAAGAAGCTGTACGCCAAAACCATGTTCGCCACGCACTATCATGAGCTGACCGAGTTAGAGGAGCTGTGCCGCGGCGTGGTGAATTACAACATTGTCGCCAAGAAGCGCGGCGATGAACTGATTTTCTTGCGCAAGATCGTGCGCGGTGCGGCCGACGAAAGCTACGGCATCGAGGTGGCAAAGCTTGCCGGTGTGCCGGACGAAGTGGTCAAACGCGCCGGGAAAATTTTGGCAAACATCGATGAACACGCGCCGGTTGACCCGAAAAAGAATCTTTTGCCGAAAACCGGCGACGGCGTCGCGACCTTAGGGCTTGAAACCATGGTGTATGACAAGGTTTGCGAAGCCATCAAAAAGCTTGATGTAAACACCCTCACACCGATTGAGGCGTTAGGCAAGCTGTATGAAATGAAAAAAATCTTGGAAGGCGCCGAATACACCGAGGTTACCGTTGAAACCGGTATCAGCGACGACGATTATATCGAGATTCTGTCCGGCCTTGAAGAAGGCGACGTGGTCATTGTCGAAAGTGCCGAACGCTCCGGCAGCGATTGGACGCAGATGATGATGGGCGGCGGCATGGGCGGCGGCAACCTGGGCGGCGGCAATATGGGCGGCGGTCCCGGCGGTGGTGGTCCTTCCGGCGGCGGTCCGGGCGGCCGCCTCCTCCAGGCGCGCCCGGCCGAGCCGCCCGGAGGCCAGCGCCGCGAGGATCTCCGAGACCACGTGCTCCACGAGGTCCCCGTCGACCCGCGCGCCCAGGCACAGCAGGTCGGCGCCCGCCGTGAGCGCCGCGACCGCCGCGGCACCCAGCCCGCCCGCGAGCGCCGTCGCCCCCCGCATCTCCAGCGCGTCCGTGACGACGGCGCCGCGGAAGGCGTACTCGTCGCGCAGCAGGGTTTGCAATGCCTCGGGGGAGAAGGTCGCCGGGCGCGTGCCGGTCAGGGCGGGGACCCGGATGTGCGCGGTCATGATCGCGCGGGCGCCCGCCTCGATCGCGGCCGCGAACGGTGGCAGGTCGCGGCCCCGGAGCAGGTCGAACGGCACGTCGACGGTGGGCAGCGCGAGGTGCGAGTCGACAGTGGTGGCGCCGTGGCCCGGGAAGTGCTTGGCGCAGGCGGCCACGCCGGTGCTCTGCAGGCCGGTCACGGCGGCCGCGGTGTGCCGGGCGACCAGCAGCGGGTCCGAGCCGAACGAGCGGGTGCCGATGACCGGGTTGTCGGCGGTGGTGTTGACGTCCGCAACCGGGGCCAGGCCCAGCGTGATGCCGGCGGCGGCCAGGCCGGTGCCGATCGCGGCGTACACGTCCCGGGTCAGCGCCGGGTCGTCGACCGCGCCGAGCGCGAGGTTGCCCGGGAAGCGGCTGCCTGTCCGGACGTCGAGGCGGGTCACGTCGCCGCCCTCCTCGTCGATGGCGACGATGACGTCCGGGCGTGCGGACCGCAGGGCCGCGGTCAGCCGCGCCGGGTCGGCGGTGTTCGAGCCGAAGAGGGTGACCCCCGCGAGCCCGTCGGCGAGCAGCGCGCCGATCCACTCCGGAGCCTCGGCGCCCGGGAACGCCGCCAGCAGGGTGCCCAGGGCCAGTCTGCGCAGGCCGGGATCGGCGGTCATGCGGGCCTCCTGCGACGGGTGGTCATCATCGGCGCACGCGGGTCCGCCGGGTGACCGTTCGACCGCTACGCTGCGTACGGTGCCGCGAGGGTTCCGCGGCCGATCGACCCGAATCCTAGGGGACGTAGTTATGGCCGCGACCCGCCTTCCGGGGACACCCCGGCTCCTGCGCGCGCTCAACGACCGGGCGGCGCTCGAGCTGCTGCTCGCCCGGGGCCCGCTGACCCGCGCCCAGCTGGGCGAGCTGACCGGGCTGAGCAAGGTGACGGCCTCCCAGCTGGTCGAGCGGCTCGAGGACCGCGGGCTGGTCCGCCGCGTCGGTGAGCAGGCGGGCGGCCGGGGACCCAACGCGCAGTTGTACGCGGTGACGCCCGGCAGCGCGTACGTGATCGGCATCGAGGTCCTGCCGGACCGGGTGATCGCGGCCTGCGCCGACATCACGGGCGCGCTCGTGGGCCGCAGCGAGCGGTCCACCCACGACAGCGACGACCCGGTCGGCGCGGTACACAGCGCCGTGCTCGGTGCCGCGACCGACGGCGGCACCGACCTGGCCTCGGTGCGCCGCGTGGTCATCGGCACCCCCGGCCTGGTCGACCCGGAGACCAGCGAGGTCTCGTTCGCGTTCGACCTGCCCGGCTGGCACCGGGGGCTGCTCGCCGAGCTGCGCAAGGACCTCAGCACCCCGGTGGTCTTCGGCAACGACGTCAACCTGGCCGCGGTCGCCGAGCAGCACGAGGGCGCGGCCCGCGGCGTCGACGACTTCGCGCTCATCTGGGTCGACCGCGGCGTCGGCCTGGCCACGGTCATCGGCGGGCGCCTGCTGCAGGGCAGCACCGGCGCGGCGGGCGAGATCGGCTATCTGCCCGTGGCCGGTTCCGACGTCTCGCACAACGTCGCCGCGCGCGGCGGCAAGGGCGGCTTCCAGAAGCTGGTCGCCGCGGACGCCGCGAAGGAGTTGGGCGAGCAGTACGGGCTCGAGGGCCCGGAGGCCGCCGACATGGTCCGCGCCGCCGTGGCGGCCGGGCCCGGAGGCGAGCCCTTCCTCGACGAGCTGGCCCGGCGCCTGGCCCTCGGGGTCGGCGCGACCTGCGTCGTCCTCGACCCGCCGCTGGTCGTGCTGGCCGGCGAGATCAGCCAGGCCGGCGGCACCGCGCTCGCCGAGCGGGTCGCCGCGGAGGTGGCGTCGATCACGGTCGTCGCGCCCAAGGTGGTCATCGGCGAGGTCGCCGTGGAGCCCGTTCTCACCGGTGCGCTGCAGTCCGCCCTGGATGCGGTGCGCGACGAGGTGTTCGGCTCCACCACCGCTTGACCGGGTGTGTCCGACCGGCGCGCGTCCGATGCGGGTGGCGTGCGTGATTGGATGGACCCGTGCTCACGGCAGCGACCCCCACAGCCCCTGACGAAGACACCGTCATCTCCTTCGACCGCGTGAGCGTCGTCCGCGCCGGCAACCACCTGCTGCGCGACCTCACCTGGCAGGTCGAGCTCGACGAGCGGTGGGTGATCCTGGGCCCCAACGGGGCCGGCAAGACCACCCTGCTCAACCTGTCGTCCGCGCGGCTGCACCCGTCGAGCGGCGTCGCCTGGGTGCTCGGCG
>CAKUMG010000721.1 GCA_934667465.1 uncultured Actinoplanes sp.
GGGCACCACATCGCCGTCGACGTCAACGAGCGCTTCACCGCCCTGCTGGCCGCGCGGTTCCCCGCCGTCGCCGTGGTGACCGACGACGCCCGCCGCCTGCCCGCCATCCTCGGCGCGCACGGCCACCCGCACGCCGACGTCATCGTCAGCGGCCTGCCGTGGGCGGCGTTCCGGGAGGCTCAGCAGCGGGAGCTGCTCGACGCGGTGGCGAGCTCCCTGCCTTCGTACGGCGTCTTCACCACGTTCGCCTACATCCACGCCCGCTGGTCCGGGCCGGCCCGCCGCTTCCGCCGGGCGCTCGAGTCCCGCTTCGACGAGGTGGTCCTGGGCCGCACGGTCTGGGCGAACCTGCCGCCGGCGCTGGTCTACCACTGCCGCCGCCCGCGGTGAGGCGACGGCACGGGTCGCACCGCTGAGGACGCGAAATCCGTCCGCGCGACGCTGAGGCCTTTCGCGCGATCCGCCGGGCGGCGGGGCGGACCAGCCCGTAGAGTCCGACGGACAATCCTCATACCGGCGCTGCCCGTGCCGACCGGAAACAGGTCATGAGCAGACGGACTTTCGGAGTTGTGTCGCCCTTCGTGGGCGGCGACTACTACGGCGCGATCATCGCCGGGGTCGCCGCCGCCGCCGTCGCGGGCGGGGACCGGATCACGGCGTTCCAGACCCTGGACCCCGGGTCGCACAGCGCCGACCGGGCCGGGGTGCCCGATTTCCGGCGGCCCGTGGGATGGGACCGGCTCGACGGGCTCGCGGTGCTGCCCGGGGCGGTGCCGCCGGACTACGCCACGGCCGCCCGCAAGGCCGGGCTCCCGGTCGTCTTCGTGGGCGAGGACGCCACCGGCCTGGGCTGCTCGTCGGTGCTGGTCGACAACCGCAGCGGCGTACGGGAAGCGGTCGCGCACCTGACCGATCACGGTCACGAGCGGATCGCCTTCGCCGGCCATCAGCTGCACTTCGACGTGCGCGAACGGCAGGCCGGTTTCCGGGAGGGGCTGCTCGCGCACGGGATCGAGCCGGCTCCCGAGCTGCTGTTCGACGCGCCGGACAACCACGAGAGCGGCGGGGCGGCGGTCGCCGAGGCCCTGCTCGCGGCGGGGATGCCGGCCACCGCGGTCGTGCTCGGCACGGACCGCAACGCGATCGGGCTGGTCCGGCGGCTCGCCGCGGCCGGCGTCGGCGTGCCCGCGGGCCTGGCGGTGATCGGTTTCGACGACATCGCGGACGCGACGTTCACCCGGCCCGGGCTGTCGACCGTACGGCAGCCGCTCGACGAGGTGGGCGCCGCCGTCTACCGCACGGTGAGCGGTCCCGTCACGGAGCCCCGGGTCGAGCAGGTGCGGACCGCCCTCGTACGCCGGCATTCGTGCGGGTGCGGCGACGACGCGCTCCCGATCTCGGAGGACGGCAGCCGCGCCCTGTTCGGCCAGGTCCAGTACCTGCAGGAGACCCTGAACATCCAGCACCAGCTCGGCATTGAGCTGCTCGGCTCGCACGACCGCGACCCGCGCACCCTGGCCTGGCTCGGCAGCACCCCCGCCGTCGGCGGCAGCCTGGCGCTGCTCACCGGGGACGAGTCCGACGACCCGGAGCTCGAGATCGTCGGAGAATACGGCAGGGTCACGACCGGGACTGCCGTCGTACGCGCCGGAGCGTTCCCGCCGCCGTGGCTGTCCGACCTGGCCGCCGCCGACCCGGGGAACACCGTCTTCGTCGTGCCCGTCCGCAGCCCCGCCCGCGACTGGGGCTACCTAGCCGCCGTGGGCCGGATCCAGGCGACCACTCCTCCGGGCCGCGAGATGATGAACCAGTCCGGCGCCCTGCTCGCCACCGCCCTGGACCACCGCGCGATGGTCGCCGCCCTGCGCGAATCCCAGGAGTCGCTGCGCGCCGCGGCCCTGCACGACCACCTGACCGGCCTGCCCAACCGCGTCCTGCTCGAGGACCGCCTGCACCAGGCCCACCTGCGCGCCAGCCGCCAGCCGGGCCGCCGCTTCGCCGTGCTCCTGCTCGACCTGGACGGCTTCAAGGCGGTCAACGACTCGTACGGCCACGCGGCCGGCGACGAACTCCTCGTCGAGGTGGCCCGCCGCCTGACGGCCCTGCTGCGCCGCTCCGACACCGTCGCCCGCCTCGGCGGCGACGAGTTCGTGGTCCTGCTCGACGGCGTCGCCACCCCGCAGTGGCGCCGCCGCGTCCAGCAGGGCGTCGCCGCCGCCCTGGCCCGCCCCTTCACCGTCGCGGGCCACACCGTCACGATCGGCGTCAGCATCGGCATCGCCGAGTCCGACGGCACCGGCACCTCCCCCGACCGCCTCCTCCGCGAGGGGGACGCCGCCATGTACCGCATGAAGTCCCCCGCCCGCCGCTGATCTCCTCTACATTGGGCGGCTATGGACGATCACGACGAGGTGCTGGCACGTATCCGGCAGGGCCGCCTCTACACGGAGTCGGAGGCGGCGTTCCAGAACGGGTCCCGGCGCGCCGACCTCGTCTTCGAGTACAACGCCACCCCGCCCAGCGTCCCGGAACGCCGCCGCGAGCTGCTCGAACGCATCCTCGGCTCGGTCGGCGCCCGCACGGTCCTGCTCCCCCCGTTCCACGCCGGCTTCGGCAGCAACGTCCACATCGGCGACGACTTCTTCGGCAACGTCAACCTGACCTTCGTCGACGACGTCGCCATCCGCATCGGCCACGGCGTCATGATCGCCCCCGGCGTCACCCTCACCACGACCGGCCACCCGGTCCACCCGGACCTGCGCGAGGACTTCCGCCGCTTCTCCGAACCCATCACCATCGACGACAAGGTCTGGATCGGCAGCCACGCGGTCATCCTCCCGGGCGTCCACATCGGCCACGGCTCGGTCATCGGCGCCGGCAGCGTCGTCTCCCGCGACATCCCGCCGATGTCCGTGGCCCTCGGCGTCCCCGCCCGCGTCGTCCGCCCCATCACCGACGACGACCTCACCACCCGCCGCTAGGGTCCGGCCGTCCTCCCGCACCAAGTGTCCGAGCGTCGGGCCAAAATCCGCCGGCAGTGCCATGTCCGCGAACGATCAGGCTGGTGCCGGTGGCCGCCAGGCCCTCCGAAGCGGACGGTTCGCTGGCGGAGCTGGTCTCCCGGGGATGGCTGCCGCAGGTGCAGGCGCGAGTCTGGGCCTCGCAGTGGACGGACGGCCGTGACGGCTTCACCGTCTCCGTGCAGCTGGAACTCGCCGAACCGCATCTGATCATCCCGGCCAACGCCCCGCCGGGGGTGCCGCACCGCACGCTGCCCCTGGGCGCCGCGATCCAGGTCACGGGCGAGGTCACGCCCGCCGGGCTGGTCAGGCGCTGGTGGGTGGGGTGAGGAGGTAGTCGTCGGCGTCGGGGCTCCAGGCCAGGCCGACGGTGCCGGCGGTGGCGGCGGCCTTGGCGAACTGGAGGAAGCTGCGGTAGCCGAGCTTCTTCTCGCTGAACTCGGGTGCCACCTTGCGGACCTGGTTCTTGAGGCCGGAGAGGGCCACCGCGCCGCCGCTCGCGGAGAGGTCGGCGACGACGCCGTGGAGGAGGGCGAAGGCGGCCTCGCGGTCGCCGTGCTCGGGGAGGGTCACCTCGGGGTCGCCCTTGGCGGAGCCGGCGGTCAGTTCGACGACGTTCTTCTCGGCCAGGTGGCGCAGCAGTTCGCCGAAGGCGCGGAAACCGTAGTCGGCCTCGTTGAACGTAGGGTCCTTGCGGAGCAGGGTGCGCTTGAGCGTCGACGCGGTCACCGTGCCGCTCGGGCCGCGCTGGAGGCCGGAGACGGTCTGGGCGACGAGGGTGGCGAGGCTGTCGTCGTCGCGGACGGGCGCTTCCTCGACCGGCACGTCCACGACCGGCTCGGCGGGGCGGGACCGGGCGCGGCGCTCGGCGCGGGGCTCGGCAGCGGATGCTTCCGGCGCGGGCGACACGGGCGCCGGCGACTCGGGGGCGGGCGACGAGACCTCGGGCGAATCGGAGGAGGGCGCCTCGGAGGCGGGTGAGGCGGAAGGGGCAGGAGCGGTCG
>CAKUMG010000722.1 GCA_934667465.1 uncultured Actinoplanes sp.
AGCGCTGCCACGCGAGCCGCAGCAGCACCACGATCACGCTCCCGGCGATGCCCAGCGGCAGCAGCAGCGGCGCGAGGCACCACAGCGCGGCGACGAGCGCCCGATGCCGTCGCATGGCAGCCCGGGGAGTGACCTCGGCCAGCGCGGCGTCCAAGTCCGCATTCCTGGGAGTGCGGCGCCGTACGGCGTGCAGCAGCAGCCGGGCACCGGTGACGTCGCCCCGCTCGCGCAGCGCCCGGGCGGCATGCAGCACCGGGCCCGGGTCCTGCTCGACGGGAGCCCCGGCACCGTGCAGATCGGCGGCGGCCGTTGCCACGGCCATCGTCGCGGCCACGGGGTCGCGCGGGTCCCGGAGCGCCACCTGGGCCGCGGCGAACTCGGCCAGGGACACCCGGGTGACGACGTCGTACCGGGTCACCAGCGAGTACCACGCCTGGTCCGCGGTGGGCCGGTCACCGGACCCGGCCGCCGCCGCGGCGACGAGGGAGCACAGCCGCCACGCGTCCGGCGAGTCGTCGAAGCGGCGGGCACAGGCCATCAGCCACCGGTAGGCGGCCCGGTCGCCGCCGGCCGCGCGCGCCGCCGCCAGCACCAGATCGGGCCACGTGGCGTGGTACTCCTCGGGCAGCTGGACGGACCCGTACCCGGCCAGCACCGCGTCCGCCTGCCCGGGGCGCCCGCTCGCCAGCAGCAGCGCGGCCCGGGTCGCGGCGGCATCCCGGCCACCCTGCGCGGGCAGCGCGTCCAGCAGGCCGAGCGCCAGCCCGTGCCGGTCGGCATCCGCGGCGGCCTGCACCCAGGCGGGCCACGAATGCGCCACCTCGTCCGCGGTGCTCACGCCGGGCCGGCCGATTCGCGTCACCTCCGCCCATCGGCCGGCGCCCCGGATCGCTGAGCGCCGGGCCCTCCCCGCGCGCTGCAAGCCGGGGCGGCTCGCCTCCGCTTCCGGGCGACCGTGGGTGTGAAATACGCGGGGTCGGGGCAGTTCAAGGGCATGTTTCCCGCTGAGAACCTGCGCGACTGGCGCGGGCACAAGGTCATCGATCCGGACGGCGACAAGATCGGCGAGCTGGAGGCGGTGTACGTGGACACGGCCACGGACCAGCCGGCGTTCGCCACGGTGAAGGTGGGGTTCATCGGGCGGTACCGGCTCGTGTTCGTGCCGCTCGACGGGGCGACCGTGAAGCCGGAGGCGCTGCGGGTGCGGTACGACAAGAAGCTGGCCGGGGAGGCGCCGAGCATCGACCTGGACGGGGAGCTGACCGCCGCCGACGAGCCGCAGGTGTTCGGGCACTACAACCTGCCGTACCAGACCGGGCTCGCCGGCGAGCGCCGCCTGGCCCGCCGCTGACGCAAAGCCCGGCCGCCGCGGTGGCCCGGAGCCCGGCCGTCGCCGTGTCCCGGCGCTGACGCAAAGCCCGGGCGGTCATATCCGGCAAATCCCACCGAGCCCAGGAACAAGGGGCGGAGGGTTCAGACGCTCACCGGGGGTGTGGCGGCGCGCTCGCGCAGCCGGGCGGTCGCCGCCTCCACATGCCGCCGCATCCGCTCGGTCTCGGCGCGTAGGACCGCCTCGCCCAGCGGCGTGAGCCGGTGGTAGCGCCGCAGCCGCCCGTCGACGATCTCCTCGCCGTCGCGGGCGGCGAGGCCGTCGGCCGCGAGCCGGTCGAGGGTGCCGTAGAGCGTGCCCGGGCGCAGCGCGACCCGCCCGCCGGACAGGTGGTCGACCTCGGCGATGAGGCCGTAGCCGTGCCGGGGGCCGCCGGCGAGGGCGGTCAGGATCAGGAACGTGGGTTCCCGGAGCGGATCGATCACGCGCGGGACTATATCGAGCGCGAGGTTATCTTCGTCACCACGTCATCCGTACGGCCCGAAAAACGATCACAAAGCCCGCCGACGTCCCACTATGTGGAACGGTGACGCAGGGGCGTCGACGGGGATCACTATGGTGGCGCCCCATGACCACTCCTCAGTACGCCCCCGCGGCCGGTGTCTCCGACAAGTCCAAGATCGTTGCCGGCATCCTCGGCATCCTCCTCGGCGGCTTCGGCGTCGGCCGGTTCTACACCGGGCACATCAAGATCGCCGTGCTCCAGCTCGTCGTCTCCGTCGTCACCTTCGGCCTCGGTGGCCTGTGGGGCTTCATCGACGGCATCCTCATCCTCGTCAACGGTGGCACCGACGCCCAGGGCCGCCGCCTCCGCGAGAACTGATCCACCCCTGATCCGGGCCACGCGCCCGGGAGAACACAGCCCGGGCCACGCGCCCGGAAATTCGGCCCCGGGGCGAGCGCCCGGGATCGAGGCACGAACGCACGAAAAGACGCACGGGGAGAAGCCGGGCGGATCGGTCACCGACCCACCCGGCACGTTCCACGCCACCGTGGGCGAGTCGCACATTCGTGCCACGATGATCGACCGCGGCGCCACGGCCGCCCCCGCGCGGCCAGCATCACCGGGTCAGAACCGCTGCGACCCGCGAGGAACCGCTGTGCACCCCCACCGCTCCGTCCTGCTGACCGCCGCGCCGGCGCTCGGCCTCGTGCTGACCCAGCAGGCCTGCACCCCCGCCGGCCCGCCCTCCGGCGGCGCCACGAGACAGGTGACGCAGGCCGCCGCGCAAACGACGCCGGCCGGTGACGCGGCGATCCCCGCCGGCCGCCCGGTCGTCATCAGGCCCCAGCAGCCCGCGGACTCGATAGTCGCGGTCGACGGCAACGGCCGCCTGGCCCTCACCAGGAACGCGGCCGAGTACGGCGTGTTCGTCCTCGATCCCGTCGGCGCCGAGTACCGGATCCGGACCGCACGGCCCGACGCCGGAGGCCGGCCCGCCTGCCTCGTCGTCAAGCCCGACGGCACCGTCGTCGCCGCGGCCTGCGACACCGGCCGCGACGGCCAGCTCTTCACGATCGTCAGAACCGCCGACGGGTACGTGATCGGCAGCCGCGGTGCCTACCTCCACCCGGCCCCCGACGACGCGATCGTCGCGGACGAAGCGCCCCGCGCCACCTTCACCCTCACCGGCAGCGCCCCGGTCAGCTAAGGCAACGGTAGGCAAGGATGGTAGGGCCGGGCGGTGAGCCGACACAGTGGAGAGAGGCACCTTGCGCAGCCCGCGGGCGGGTGCTCGACGCGCAAGCGGTCACTACCGTGACAGCGGTCAGGCAGTGCCCGAACCACCCTCGACGAGCAGCGAGAACCGGGGAGTGTCGATGGACCAGGAACATGACGCCGTTGCCGCATGGCGCACTGCCGGGGAGTCGGGTGACGCCGCCGGTGCGGTCGCCTCACTCAGCCCCGATGTCACTCTCGTCTCGCCGATCACCGACCAGTTCACCTTCCGGGGCCACCGGCAAGTAGGCAACCTGCTCGAAGTGGCGCTGGCCGCGATCGATGACCTCACCTACACCGACCAGGTCGCCGAGGGGCGTACCGTCGCGCTCTTCTACGAGGCGAGGATCGGCGCCACCCGTCTCTGCGAAGCCCAGCGGCTGCGCCTGGATGCCACCGGCCTGATCAGCGAGATCACCCTCTACGTCCGGCCCCTGCCGGCGCTGACTCTGTTGATGACCCGCCTCGGACCTGAGTTGGCACGGCGCAACGGGCAGACGGGAATGGCCAGGCTCATACCCCTTGCCGGCGGCATGATGCATTCCATGGCCAACACCGGAGAGGTGCGCATCATGCCGAAAGTCGCACCCCGGTAAAGGCTCGCCGAAAGTCGCACCCCGGTAAAGGTCAGTCGCTGTCAGCAACCGCCGTCGAGGATCTCCCGCCGCCGCCCGGTCGTCAGGACCCGGACCAGCGCACCTGAACGGGCAGCCGAAGGCGCTCCGGCGCCCCGCCCTCCAGCGCATCCGCGAGCAGCCCCATCGCCGCCCGCCCGAGCCCGTCGCCATCCACGTCGATCGCGGGCACCCCGGGCGCACCCAGCGCGTCGACCACCGTCGCCTCGGCGCTGACCACGACGTCCTCAGGCGTCTGCACCCCGCGCCCGCGCAGCGCGAACATCAACCCCAAAGCC
>CAKUMG010000723.1 GCA_934667465.1 uncultured Actinoplanes sp.
GGTCCGGCGGCGGGGTGCGAAGGCGACCGGCCGGCGCGGCGGCGGGACCACGGGTGGGTGACCGGACAGCGGGTCCGGCCTGCGGCGTTATCGGGGTGGATCGCCGGGTAACCCGAGGTCATGAGCCTACGAAAAGGTGCGAAGGTCTCGTGGAAGAGCCACGGCGAGACGGTGCACGGGACGGTCGAGAAGAAGATCACGTCGGAGACCGAGGATTCGGGCCGGACGGTCAAGGCGTCGTCCGACGAGCCGCAGTACAGGGTGAAGAGCGCCAAGACCGGGGCCACCGCGGTGCACAAGCCGGGAGCGCTGAAGGATGACAAGTGACACCGGCACGTACTCGGAGTTCCGCGACGTGGTGAACATGACCGCGTCGGAGCTGGAGAAGTGGCTCGGGACCGACGAGTCCAAGGACGTGGGTCAGAAGGACAGCCCGGGCGGCGAGTCCGTGGGCCACGACAGCGGGCGCAAGATAGTCAAGCTGCTGCACACGAAGAAGGCGGATCTGGACGACTCGGACGAGGCGCACATGCGCAAGGTGGTCGGCTACGTGCACCGGCACCTGGCCCAGCGCCCGACCGGGGACATCAAGGAGAGCAAGTGGCGCTACTCCCTGATGAACTGGGGCCACGACCCGCTCAAGAAGTGACGCGACCGGCCGAGTGCGCAGGCTGAAGCCAGGCCCGGCGAACCACACCGCCGCGCCCGGCCCGGCGGCCCTCGCACGAGCGGCCCGGCAGACGAGAAGACGGACCGGCCAAGCGGTGTCGCCGGAAAGGGCCGAGCCAAGGGCAGGCTCGGGAAGAACGCCCCGGAACCGGCGATCGGACGCGAGCCGGAGATGCGTTGCCGCGACACCAACCGCGCCCAAGCCGTCCGACAACCCGGACCGCGAACGTCGAAGCGCCGAGCAACCCGCAACGCTGACCGCACGCCGGGACCGCGCCGCGCACCCGAAAGCGCCGCAACGCACGCGCCGCGAACCCGGAAGCGCCGAAAACGCACGCGCCGCGCACACGGAAGTGCCGAAAACGCACGCGCCGCGAACCCGGAAGCGGCGAAGACGCACGCTGCGAACCCGGAAGCGCCGGAGACCTAGACGCCCGCCGCCGCCGTGGTCACATCGAGCAGCCCGGCGAGCAGCGCCAGCGGCGCCGGCACCAGCCGGTAGTAGACCCACGTCCCCCGCCGGTCGCTGTGCACCAGCCCGGCCTCGCGCAGGACCTTGAGGTGGTGCGAGATCGTCGGCCCGGTGAGCGGGAAGGCGCCGGTCAGATCGCAGACGCAGACCTCGCCGCCGCCCGCGGAGGCGATCATGGAGAGCAGCCGCAGCCGGACCGGGTCGCCGAGCGCCTTGAACATCGGCGCGTAGGCGAGCGCCTGGTCGGTCTCCAGCGGGCGGCGGATCACCGGCGCCCACGCCTCGGACAGTGATGTCACCTCGAGGGAAGTGCTTGGCATTCGCCCACCCTTGCAGAACGAGGCAAATCAATCGCACAAGAATCTGACAATGCGCTGGCGCTCCGCACAAGAAATTGTGCGGAGCGCCAGAATGCATCAGGCAGCCGCCCCGGGCCGCGACCTCGAGTCCGAGGTGGACAGCCCATCGGCGCTGCTGGGAGCCCTCCCGGAAGCGCCGACGGACATCGCGGAACTGTGCCCGAAAGGCCTACCCGCCCCCCTCACGGGCGGAAGGGTCAGTGGTCGGCGCCGTTCCAGTCGTTGCCGAGCCCGACGGAGACCTCGAGCGGCACCGACAACGGATAGGCCCCGCCCATCTCGCGGCGCACCAGCGACTCGAGGGCCTCCCGCTCCCCCGGCGCCACCTCGAACACCAGCTCGTCGTGCACCTGCAGCAGCATCCGGGAGGCGAGCCCCGCCGACCGGATCGCGGCCTCGACGTTAAGCATGGCGACCTTGATGATGTCGGCGGCCGAGCCCTGGATCGGGGCGTTGAGCGCCATCCGCTCGGCCATCTCGCGCCGCTGGCGGTTGTCGCTGCTCAGGTCGGGCAGGTAGCGCCGCCGGCCGAGGATGGTGGCGGTGTAGCCGTCCTGCACGGCGCGCCGGACGACGGCCTGCAGGTAGTCGCGGACCCCGCCGAAGCGCTCGAAGTAGCCGTCCATCAGGCCACGCGCTTCCTCCGTGGTGATGGAGAGCTGGTTCGACAGGCCGAACGCACTCAGCCCGTACGCCAGGCCGTAGTTCATCGCCTTGATCTTGCGCCGCTGATCGGGGACGACCTCCTCGACCGGCACGTGGAAGACCGACGAGGCGGTGGCGGCGTGGAAGTCGGCGCCGGAGTTGAACGCGCCGATCAGGGCCTCGTCCTCGGAGAGGTGAGCCATGATCCGCATCTCGATCTGGCTGTAGTCGGCGGTCATCAGCGACTCGTAGCCCTCGCCCACGACGAAGGCGCGGCGGATGCGGCGGCCCTCCTCGGTGCGGATCGGGATGTTCTGCAGGTTGGGGTCGGTGGAGGAGAGCCGGCCGGTCGCCGCCACGGTCTGGTTGAACGTGGTGTGGATGCGCCCGTCGTCGGAGACCGACTTGAGCAGCCCGTCGACCGTGGACTTGAGCTTGGCGACGTCGCGGTGCCGGAGCAGGTGCTCGAGCAGCGGGTCAGCGGTCTGCGCGCGCAGGCTCTGCAGGGCGTCGGCGTCGGTGGTGTAGCCAGACTTGATCTTCTTGGTCTTGGGCAGGTTGCGCTCGACGAAGAGGATCTCCTGCAGCTGCTTGGGCGAGCCGAGGTTGAACTCGCGCCCGACCACCTGGTGCGCCGCCTGCTGTGCCGCCTTGACCTCGGCGGCGAAGTGCGCCTCGAGCTCGCTGAGGTAGCCGTTGTCGGCGGCGATGCCGAGCCGCTCCATGTCGCCGAGCACGACGCCCAGGGGCTGCTCGACCTCCATCAGCAGACGCTGGGAGTCGCCCTCGTCGCGCGACAGCTCCTCGGTGAGGGTGTCGGCGAGGTCGAGGGTGGCCCGGGCGCGGAGCATGACGTTCTGCTCGGCGGCGCCCGCGTCGTCACCCATCCCGGCGAGCAGGTCGAGCTGGCCGGTGTCCGGGGTGTCGACGCGCAGCTCGCGCTTGAGATAGCGCAGCGCCAGGTCGGTCAGGTCGTAGGCGCGCTGGTCGGGCTTGGCGAGATAGGCCGCCAGGGCCGTGTCGACCCGCAGGCCCCCGAGCTCCCACCCGTGCGCGAGCAGGGCCAGCCGGATCGGCTTGGCGTCATGAATGATCTTGGGAGCGGGCGAGGCGAGCCACTCCCGGACCGCCCGCTCGTCGGCCTCGTCGAGCGCCGCCGGGTCGAACCAGGCGGCCGGCCCGTCACCGGTGGCCACCGCGATCCCCGTCACCGTGCCCGACCCGCGCCCGAACGTGCCGGTCACCGCGACCCCGACCGGCGCCTCGAGCGCGTGCGACCCGAGCCAGCCCGCCACCTCACCCGTACCCAGAATGGTGCCTTCCAGGTCGAACCCGGCCTCGGCCTCCGGCTCGACGGCCTCGAGGTAGGAGTAGAGCCGCTCGCGCAGCACCCGGAACTCGAGCGCGTCGAAGACCTGGTGGACGGCCTCGCGGTCCCAGCCCTGCCACTTGACGTCCTGCGGGCCCAGCGGCAGCTCGAGGTCGCAGACCAGCTTGTTGAGGTCGTAGTTGCGCATGACGCCGACCAGGTTGGCGCGCAGGCTCTCGCCGACCTTGCCCTTGATCTGGTCGACCTTGGCGATGATGCCGTCCAGCCCGCCGTACTGATTGATCCACTTGGCGGCGGTCTTGTCGCCGACGCCGGGCACGCCGGGCAGGTTGTCGCTGGACTCGCCGACCAGCGCCGCCTTGTCGCGGTAGCGGTCCGGGGGCACGCCGTACTTCGCCTCGATCGCCTCGGGCGTCATCCGCCACACCTCGGAGACGCCGCGTACGGGATAGAGGATGGTGACCTTGTCGCCGGCGAGCTGGAACGCGTCGCGGTCGCCGGTGGAGATCACGACGTCGAAGCCCTGCTCACGGGCCTGGGTGGCGAG
>CAKUMG010000724.1 GCA_934667465.1 uncultured Actinoplanes sp.
GGGCTGCGCGGTCCGGCCGGGGGTGGTGTGGGCTGCGCGGTCCGGCCGGGGTTGGTGTGGGCCGCGCGGCGCGTCGGCGTGCCGGGTGGGCGGCCCGGGTCAGGACTGCTCGGCGGCCTTGGCTGCCTTGGCGGCGTCGACCCAGCGGTTGAGCAGGGAGGTGGCGGCGCCCGAGTCGACGGCCTCCGCGGCGCGGGTGAGGCCGGCGCGCATGGTGTCGGCGAACGTGCCCGGGAAGCCGGCGTGAGCCGCGAAGGCCGCCGCCGCGTTGAGCAGGACCGCGTCGCGGACGGGGCCGCGCTCGCCGGCGAAGGTGCGCAGGGCCGCGCCCGCGTTGAAGGAGGCGTCGCCGCCGCGCAGGGCGCCCGGGGCGCTGCGCGGGACGCCCAGGTCGGTCGCGTCGACCACGGACTCGGTGACGGCGCCGTCCTTGACGATCCAGACCCGGGTCGGCGCGGCGGTCGTGAACTCGTCGAGACCGTCCTCGCCGCGCATGACCAGGGCGGAGTCGCCGCGGCGGGCGAACACCTCGGCCATGACCGGTGCCATGCGCTGATCGAAGCAGCCGACCGCGGCGTTGCGCGGCTTCGCCGGGTTGGTCAGCGGGCCGAGGACGTTGAAGAACGTCGGGTGGCCCAGCTCGCGGCGGGTGACCGCGGCGTGCCGCATGCCGGGGTGGTAGCGGGCCGCGAAGCAGAAGCCGATGCCGGCCTCGGCCACCGTGCGGCGCACGCCCTCGGGGCCCAGGTCGAGCGGGATGCCGAAGTATTCGAGCAGGTCGGCGGTGCCGCAGGCCGAGGACGCGGCGCGGTTGCCGTGCTTGACGACCTTGACGCCCGCGGCGGCCACGATGATCGCGGCCATCGTGGAGATGTTGACGGTGTGCGCCCGGTCGCCGCCGGTGCCGACCACGTCGACGGCGTCCTGCCGCAGCTCGTCGGGCAGGTCGACCGGGGTGGCCTCGGCGAGCATCGCCTCGACCAGGCCGGCCAGCTCGCCGGGGGTCTCGCCCTTGGCCCGCAGCGCCACCGCGAAACCCGCGACCTGCACCGGGGTGGCGTTGCCCGCCATGATCTCGCCCATGGCCCACGCGGTCTTCGACGCCGGAAGCTCCTCGGAGCGCAGCAGCGCGCTCAGCAGGTCGGGCCAGGTTGGTGCGGCCATGGGGGGCCTCCGGGGGAAAGCGGTGAACACGGGAGAGCGGGCCCGGCCGGCCCGTGAGGGACCGGGCGAGCCGGTGGGGCCGGCCCGCGAGGGGACCGGATGAGCCGGGTCCAGGGGTCCCGCAGGGTCCGGACGTGCCGGGTGCGGGTCTGGCCGGTCGTGACGGTCAGGAACCCGCGGCGTCCGGGCGAGCCGGCGCGCGGGTCCTGACCGGCCGGGTGGGTCAGGCCGTGGTGCCGATGGTGCCGAGCGGCACCGCGCCGGCGCGGCGGGCGCGGAGCATGCCGGCGATCGTGCGGCCGGTGGTGACCGGGTCGAGCGGGAACGTCAGGGTCTCGTCGACCTGCGCGAACGCGGCCAGCCAGCGGTCGGCGGCGCGCGCGATGACGACGCAGGTGGGCGGCGGGTCGCGATACTCGTCCTTGGTCTGCCGGGCGATGCCGAGGCCACCCGCGGGGGAGGCCTCACCGTCCAGGACCATGAGGTCGATCTCGTACTCGTCGAGGAGCCGGCGGCATTCCTCCCACGTCGACGCGTCGACGAACTCGACGGTCAGGTCCGCGGCGGGGCGGATCCCGATCGCGAGGCGGATCTTGTCGCGGACCGCCACGTCGTCGCTGTAGAGCAGGACGGTGTAGCTGCTCGGCACGGTCTTGCTGGCATCACTCATTGATCTGCCCCGGCTTCCGACGCTCGTAGATGCCCGCTGATGGTACCCGCCTGCTCACCCGGCGTCGGTGCGCGGTCCGGTCGCGGCGCGCCCGTCTGTGATCTTGGTCGCCCCGGTTTCCGGCGTGGCCTGCGTCTCTTCCGCCCCGGCAGCCCCGCCAGGCACGCCCACGGAGGGCACGGCGGCCCCGTCCGGCGCGCTCGCGGAGGGGTCGGCGGTCCCGTCCGGCGTGCCGGCGGAGGGGACGGCGGGCTCGTCCCGCGTACGGGATGAGAGGTTGATCGGCTCGTCCTGCGTGCGGCCGGAGGGCCCGGCCGTCTCCTCGGTGCGGGAGGCCGCGGCTTCTTCCGCCTCCGCGCGGTCGAGGGCGCGGTCGATCCGTTTCGCCTCGCGCTCTGACTGGCGTACCCATTGCAGCACCAGGATGCCCAGCATCGTGACGCTGACGATCTCGCCGCCGGCCCAGAGGACGCCACCCGCCGTGACCTGGTCGGCGAAGGGGTCCATCCAGCTCAGCCGCAGGTTGGGGTACCAGTCGCCGCCGAGCAGCTCCTTGCTCTGCATGATCGTCAGGCCGAGCACGGTGTGGAACGGCACGGACAGCACCATGAGCAGCGCACGGGCCGGGTAGGGCCAGCGGTTCGGCAGCGGGTCCAGGCCCAGCAGCGGCCAGAAGAACAGGCAGCCGGTGACGATGAAGTGCACGTGGATGAACTCGTGCAGCCAGGCGTGCTCGAGCGTGGCGCGGTAGAGCCCGGTGAAGTAGAGGACGAACGGGTTCGCGATGAAGATGCCGAACGCGACCAGCGGGAACGTGATCACCCGGGCGACGCGGCTGTGCACCACGGCCAGCACCGCCGCGCGGCCCGGCTTGGGCAGCGTGCGCAGGGCCAGGGTCATCGGCGCGCCGAGGGCCAGGAAGATCGGGCCGACCATGGACAGCACCATGTGCTGGATCATGTGCACGCTGAGCAGGGTCGTGTCGTACGCCTCGATGCCCGTGACCGTGACGGCCGCGATCGAGCCCAGGCCGCCGGCGAGGAACGCGGCGGTGCGCCCGCCGGACCAGTGGTCCCCGCGTTGCCGGAGCCGGTGGACGCCGTACAGGTAGAGCGCGGCGGCGATCAGCAGGAACAGGGCGATGAGGCTGGTCAGCCGGATCTGCGAGAAGATCTCACCGGCGGTGAACGGGGGGACAGTATCTCCCGCGGCCGCCGCGAGCGTGGCGGTTTCGACGTGTTGCACCACTTCAGGCTATGCCCGCCGAGGGTGCGCGCGTTCTACCGGGCAGCGACACGGGTCGGATTAGGCCCCCCGCGACACGTTGAGGTGATCGCGGGGCAATAATGAGGCCGTGACAGCGGCCCCAGCCATCGACAAGAGCCGGATCCACTCGCTGACCCGTCCCAACATGGTCAGCGTCGGGACGATCGTGTGGCTCTCCAGTGAGCTCATGTTCTTCGCGGCGTTGTTCGCCATGTACTTCGCCATCCGGGCGGCGGACTACAGCATGTGGGAACACCACACCGAGGCTCTCAACATTCCTTACGCGACGACGTTCACGGTGATCCTCGTGCTCTCGTCGGTCACGTGCCAGCTCGGCGTGTTCGCGGCGGAGAAGGGTGACGTCCACGCGCTCCGGCGCTGGTTCACGATCACCTTCGTCATGGGCCTGATCTTCGTGCTCGGCCAGGCGAACGAATACCGCGAGCTCGTCCACCACGGCGTCAAGCTGAACGCGGACGGCTACGGCTCGATGTTCTACCTGACCACCGGCTTCCACGGCCTGCACGTGATCGGCGGCCTGATCGCGTTCATCGTCTACATGATCCGTACGACCATGGGCCGGTTCACCCCGGCGCAGGCCACCTCGGCCATCGTCGTGTCGTACTACTGGCACTTCGTCGATGTCGTGTGGATCGCGCTGTTCGCCGTGATCTATTGGCTGCAGTAGCCGGCCGCCGTCCGTGAGTTTCAAGGTCAAGACCCCGAGGGACACAGCCCATGACTTCTGACACCCCCGCCGGACGGCGCTTCCGGGTGTTCACCCGGCGGCGTTCCGCGCCCAGCCGGGCGCGCCGGCGCCACGGCGCCGCGGTGCGCAGGGTCGCCGCTCTGGCGCTCGCCGGAGGCGTCTACACCGCCTTCGCGCCGGGCGCACTCGCCGAGGACAACCGGCCG
>CAKUMG010000725.1 GCA_934667465.1 uncultured Actinoplanes sp.
TGCCACGACCGGCCATGTTGGTGGCCACCGTGACGCCGCCCTTGCGCCCGGCCTGGGCGATGATCGTCGCCTCCTGCGCGTGGAACTTCGCGTTGAGCACGCTGTGCGCGATGCCGCGGCGGCGCAACAGGGTCGAGAGGATCTCGGAATTCTCGACGGAGACCGTGCCGACCAGGATCGGCTGGCCGGTCGCGTTGCGCTCGGCGATGTCCTCGATGACCGCGTTGAACTTGGCCTTCTCGGTCTTGTAGATGACGTCCGGGTGGTCCACGCGGACCATCGGGCGGTGCGTCGGGATGCTGACGACGCCGACCTTGTAGACCTGGTTGAACTCGCCGGCCTCGGTCTGCGCCGTACCGGTCATGCCGCCCAGCTTGTTGTAGAGGCGGAAGTAGTTCTGCAGCGTGATGGTCGCCAGGGTCTGGTTCTCCTGCTTGACCTCCACGCCCTCCTTCGCCTCGATGGCCTGGTGCATGCCCTCGTTGTAGCGCCGGCCGTGCAGGATGCGGCCGGTGAACTCGTCGACGATCAGGACCTCGCCGTTCTCGTCGACGATGTAGTCCTTGTCCCGCTTGTAGAGCTCCTTGGCCTTGATGGCGTTGTTGAGGTAGCCCACGAGCGGGGTGTTGACCGACTCGTACAGGTTGTCGATGCCGAGCCGGTCCTCGACCCGGGACACGCCGCGCTCGGTGATCGCGACGGTGCGCTTGGCCTGGTCGACCTCGTAGTCGCCCTCGCCGTCGGTGCCCTTCTGGAGGCGGCCGACGAGGTTGGCGAACTCGCCGTACCAGCGCTGACTGTGCTCGCCCGGGCCGGAGATGATCAGCGGCGTGCGGGCCTCGTCGATGAGGATCGAGTCGACCTCGTCGACGATGCAGAAGTTGTGGCCCCGCTGCACCAGCTCGGCCGCCGACCACGCCATGTTGTCGCGCAGGTAGTCGAAGCCGAACTCGTTGTTCGTGCCGTAGGTGATGTCGCACTGGTAGGCGGCGCGGTGCTCGGCGGCCGGCCGGTTCGGCAGGATCACGCCGACGGTCAGCCCGAGGAAGGTGTGCACCCGGCCGACCCACTCGGCGTCACGCTGAGCCAGGTAGTCGTTCACCGTGATGATGTGCACACCGTCGCCGCTGAGCGCGTTGAGGTACGCCGGGAAGACACCGGTGAGCGTCTTGCCCTCACCGGTCTTCATCTCCGGGATGTTGCCGAAGTGCAGCGCGGCGCCGCCCATGAGCTGGACGTCGTACGCGCGCTGGCCGAGCGTGCGGCGGGCGCCCTCGCGGGCCACCGCGAACGCCTCGATCATCATGTCGTCGAGCGACTCGCCGTCGGCGTACCGCTGTTTGAAGTGCTCGGTCTGCTCCCGCAACTCGTCATCGGTGAGGTCGGTGTATTCGTCCTCGATCGAGTTGACCGCGTCCGCGATCGCCTTGAGACGGCGCAGCAAGCGGCCTTCGCCGGCGCGGAGGACTTTTTCCAAAATCGACACGGGTCAACGCTCCCCTAGACGGTCTGCCGACCCATCGTAGGCGCCTTTCCCCGGACGCTGTGAGCCGAGCCTCCCCCGAACCTCGCGAACCACCCCAAACCTGGCTCCCAGTTCGCTGAGAGCGCAGCCTTCCCGGGCATGAGAGAGGGCCGGACAAGTTGCTGGCGGGTGCGGCGTGGCGCGCGCGAGGATGGCCGCGTGCGGACTCCCGATCTTCTCGTGGACGAACTCCGCGTCCGGCCCCGGCGGCCCGGCGGCGCGGAGGCGATGACCCGGGCGTGTCAGGGCCCGGAGCTGCCCCGGCGGGGATGCGGACATGCCTGATGCCGTACGCGGCGCAGCCCGCACGTTCCCCGCGGAGCCACCGGAGCTCGACGCGGGCCGGGTCACCCTGCGCCGCCCGGAGGAACGCGACGTACCGGACTACCTCGCCGCGTGCGCCGACCCCGACGTGGCGCGCTGGTTCGGCGTACCCCCGGGTTATTCGGAGGACGACGCCCGGCGCTATCTCACCGAGACCGTGCCGCGGGAGTGGGCGATCGGCCGGGAGGCCGTGTTCGCCGTCGCCGAGGGTGACACCTGCGTGGGCACGGTCGACCTCCGCGTGCGCGACGGCGACCCGGGGCTCGGCGAGGTGGGTTACCTGCTCGCTCCCGGGGCACGAGGGAAGGGATACGCCACCGCGGCGGTCCGGGCGATCAGCCGGTGGGGTTTCGCCGCGCTGGGCCTGCGGCGCATCGAGATCCGGGTGGAGGACGGCAACGAACCGTCCCGGCGGGTCGCCGCGAAGGCCGGGTTCACCGAGGAGGGTCTGATGAGGCAGGCTCTGGTGATCAACGGGACGCCGCGCGACTTCTGGGTGTCGTCGCTGCTGAGAAACGAGGTCGAGTGAAGGTTCCCACCATCGCGGGCGAGTCCGTCACGCTGCGCCCGCTGGTCCCCGGCGACGTGGACGACCTGCTGACCGCCTACAACGACTGGGAGCTGCGCCGCTTCCTGCCCGCCCTGCCGATCCCGTTCACCCGGGCGCACGCCGACGCCTACCTGAGCGACGTGGTCCCCGGCATGACGGCGGCCGGCGGCGGCTTCTGGGCGGTCGCCGACCCGGCCACCGACCGGCTGCTCGGCGGCGCCGGCCTCGACCGGGTCTCGCCCGAGCGGCGCCAGGCCGAGGTGGGCTACTGGACCGCACCCGACGCGCGAGGGCGCGGCGTGGCGACGGCGGCGGTGCGCGCGCTGAGCGAGCACGCGTTCGGCATCGGGCTGACCCGGCTGGAGCTGCTGACCCACTGGGAGAATGCCGCCAGCCAGCGGATCGCCCTCGCCGCCGGCTTCCAGCGAGAGGGTGTACGCCGCGGCGCGGTGCCCGACCGCGACGGCGGCCGGGACGACCTGATCGCCTACGCCCGGCTGGCCGGCGACCCGGCGGGCCCGACCGCGCGGCTCCTGCCCGACCTGCCCGGCGGCGAGCTCACCGACGGCGTGGTGACCCTGCGCCCGCTGACCCCGGACGACCTCGGCTTCTATGCCGAGCTGCACAGCGTCCCCGACATCGTGGCGACGACGGTCCCGCCGGTGCCGCCGACCCGGACGCAGATGGAGCAGCGCTGCGACCGTACGGCGTCCTACTGGCTCGCCGGCGACCGCTCGGACCTGATCATCGTGGACACTGCGACCGGCACCCCCGCCGGCGAGATCGGCCTCTACTACCAGGAGCCGGCCCTGGCCCAGGCCATGATCGGCTACAGCATGTCGCCCGCCTGGCGCGGTCGCGGCTACCCGACCCGGGCGGCTCAGCTCCTCGCGCTCTGGGCCTTCGCCGAGACCGGCATCGCCCGCCTCGTCGCGGGCGCCCTGCCCTCGAACCTCGGATCCCAGCGGGTGCTCGAGAAGGCCGGCTTCAAGCGCGAGGCCTACTTCCGGTCGCGCCTGCCCGGGCCGGACGGCCGCCGCAACGACGACATCCAGTACGTGCTGCTCGCCGAGGACCTGCTGGCTGAAGCCATCGGCGGGTGACCCACCCGGCCGCCGGCCGGGGCGCTTCTCCTGCCCGGCAAGCGGCTCGAGGCGGCCGGGTCGCTCTACCTGACCGGCACGCGGCTCGAGGCGGCCGGGTCGTCGGAGGCCGGCTTCCCGCCGGCCTCCGGCCGGGGACTACCCGGTCGTCTCCAGGCTGAGGATGCCGTAGTCATAGCCGCGGCGCCGGTAGACGACGCTCGGGCGGCCGCTCTCCTTGTCGTGGAAGAGATAGAAGTCGTGGCCGACGAGCTCCATCTGGAAGAGGGCGTCGTCGACGGTCATCGGGTCCGCGGGGTGCTCCTTCTCGCGGACGATGCGCCACGGCTGGTCGTGCTCCTGCTCCTGGAGATCCGCGGCCGGGGTGTCCCCGGGCGGCGGCGTCAGGCTCGGCAGGTCGGTCGGGAGCCCGGCGGTGGCGGCCGCGACGGATACCGGTGCGTGCCGGCCCCGGTGCACGCGGCGGCGGTCGGCGGCTCTGCGCAGACG
>CAKUMG010000726.1 GCA_934667465.1 uncultured Actinoplanes sp.
TCACCGCGCGGGAGGTGCCCAGCGGATCGCCGGCGAGCAGGCTGAAGACCTCGACCGCGGGGCGCAGCCAGAGCCGTTCGAGCACGGTCCAGCCCGCTTCGCCGCCGATGGTGCGGGTGTGCGAGCGTGCCAGCCAGTCCTCGTCGCTGTAGGGCAGGGCCGCCAGCTCGGCGCGCCGTTGCTCGGTGGGCTCCTCCACGTCGTCGTAGAAGCCGGGGATGGTGACCCGGCCCTTGTCGTCGTGCAGGCGCCCGAGCAGCCGGCTGAGTTCGATCGCCGGGTTCGGCGCCGGGCCGGAGACCGCGCCGCTGTGCACGTCGTGCTCCGGCCCGTGCACCCGCAGCTCGGCGTTGAAGATGCCGCGCATGCTGGTGCAGACGGCCGGGTGCCCGGGGTGCCACATCAGGGTGTCGGTGTAGACGATGAGGTCGGCGTCCAGCCGCTCCCGGTGCTCGTCGACGAGGTCGCCGAGCTGGGCGCTGCCGGTCTCCTCCTCCCCCTCGACCAGCAGCTTGACGTTGACCGCGGGCGCGCCGGCGCCGGTGGCCGCCAGGTGGGCGCGGAGCCCCCACACGTGGGCCATGATCTGGCCCTTCGCGTCGGAGCTGCCGCGCCCGTAGAGGTAGCCGTCGCGCTCGACCGGCCGGAACGGGGTGGTCTGCTCCCACTCCTCGTCCTTGGCCGCGCGCACGTCGTGATGGCTGTAGACGAGCACGGTCGGGGCGCCCGGTGTGGCACACCACTCGGCGTACACGGCCGGGGCACCCTCCGCCTGCCACACCTCGACGGCGGGGAAGCCGATGTCCCGGAGCGCCGCGGCGAGCCAGTTGGCCGAGCGGACCAGGTCCATCTCGTGTTCCGGCTCCCCGGCGACGGAGGGCACAGCCACCCATTCGGCCAGCTGTGCCACCATCTCCGACCGGTGGGATGTCAAATATTCGCTGATCACGACGGGGGCCTACCCCGCTGTCAGTGCCTCATGCATCGGGTCCCAGCTGGGTACGCAGCTTGGCGAGGGCCCGGGCCAGCAGCCGCGACACGTGCATCTGCGACACGCCGATCCGCTCGGCGATCTGGGTCTGTGTCTGGTTGCCGTAGAACCGCAGCGTCACGATCAGCCGCTCGCGCTCGGTGAGGTGTTCCATGGCCGGGCCCACGCTCAGCCGCAGCTCGGTGCGAGCGTAGTCCTCGTCGACCGAGCCGAGGCTGTCGCCGAGCTCCATCGATCCGTCCGGACCGACCGGCGTCGACAGCGAGGTCGTGCTGTAGGCGCTGCCGCCCTCGAGCCCCTCGATCACCTCTTCCTCGCTCACCCCGAGGTGCGCGGCGATGTCCGCGATCGTGGGCGAGCGGCCGAGGGTGTGCGAGAGCGTGTGGCCGGCGTGGCTGATCGCCATCCGCAGCTCCTGCAGCCGCCGGGGGACGCGGATGGCCCACGCCCGGTCCCGGAAGTGCCGCTTGAGCTCGCCCACGATCGTGGGGACCGCGTAGCCGGGGAACGCGATGCCCAGGCTCGCGTCGAACCGGTCCACCGCCTTGATCAGGCCGATGGTCGCGGCCTGGTTCAGGTCGTCCATCGCCTCACCACGGCCGCCGTAGCGCCGGGCGAGCCGCCGGGCCATCGGCACCCAGGCGGCGATCACCTCGTCGCGCAGCCGCGGGCGGGCCGGGTCGCCGGGGTCGAGCGCTGCCAGGCGGTCGGTCAGCGCGGTGGCCTGCTCGTCGAGGTAGGCACGGGCGTCCAGTTCGTCGGCCTTGCGGTCACGGGCCGGCGTGGTCGTCGTCGCGTGCATGTAGGTATCCCTTCCGGGCATAACACCAGGGTCATGAAGACCGTGCCGCGGAAGGGGCATGAACGTCGGTGCAGACGCGAGAGCCCCACCGGGAATGCCTTGCGGCACGGTGGTCTCGGCGCCTTCTTGACCGATAGGTCGAACCTAACTGAAAAGTCGAACCTTTTCTAGCCGAAAGTATGAGTCACGTTGCGTGATCGTCAGTCTACCGGGGACTCGGTGTACGCGACGAGGGCCGCCGCTATGTCCCGTACCTTCCGGTTCGAGTCCTGGGAGATCTTGGTGAGCGCCTGGAAGGCCTCGTCCGCGGAGCACCGGCGCTCCCGCATGATGATGCCCTTGGCCTGCTCGATGACGGCCCGGTACTCCATCGCCGTCCGCATCTGCTCGGCCAGCCCCAGCGTCCGGTGGTAGAGGTGGGCGTTGCCCAGCACCACCCCGGCGTGGGAGGCGAAGGTCTCGGCTGTGCGCACCCGGTCGTCACGGAAGGTGCCCGGAGCCCGGCCGTAGATGTTGAGCGCCCCGCCGACGTCCTCCAGGATCGGCAGCGCGATCGACAACACGCTGCCGGCCCCCTCGGCAGCCGCGTAATGTGGCCAGCCGTTCCACCGCTCGTCGCGCGCAGTGTCGGGTATCAGCACCGTCACCCGATCGGTGGCCGCCTCCAGGCACGGGCCGGCCTCCCCGGCGTACTGCCGCTCGTCCAGCCGGAGCGCGAGATAGCCGGTTGCGGCCGCGGTGTAGGGCCCGGCCCGGCCCACGACGGTGATCGAAACATCGGCCGCGCCGGCCAGGTCGTCACGAGCCACATCGACTACCCGGCGGAAGACCCCTTCGAGGTCGGTCTCGCCAAGGTTGATCAAGCCGAGCGGGCTGAGAACACGCCCAGGCTCGATCGGGTGGTGCGGCATCATCGTCAGTCCCCTGCAGCGGCTGCCACCCAGGGGCGGCGCGAAGTGTGTCGGTCACTGCCCGCAGGCAGGAAACCCGCCGGGCGCGCGCCGCTGCTTGACGCTGGTGCGCTGAACTCCCGAGAGGGTCAGCGCAGTTCTGGATGCTACCTGAGTGGAACGGATCGGCTTCCCGCCAGGGCGCGGCACGGCCCCCGGGGTCACCCTCAGTCGACCGCGGACAGCAGCCGATCGAGGCCGGCGACGGCGAGGACCCGCGCGGTGGTGCCGTGCACCCCGCGCAGGACGACCCGGTGCCCGAGGCAGCTGGCCCGGTCGTGCGCGGCCAGCAGCACGTGGACGCCCGCCGCGCCGAAGAATCCGGTCTGCCGCATGTCCAGACAGGTACAGGACCGGGCGGCAATCGCCGGCATGAGGGCCCGTTCGAGCAGCGGCGCGGAATCGAGGTCGATGTCGCCGGCGATGACCACCACGGCCATCGGCTCGGCACCCGCCGCCGGGGCGCAGGACTCCGAGCGCCGCGAGATGGTGGCGATGACTGTGCCGCCCAGGTCGGTGATCGAGGCGGTGGCGCCGTCCGCGAGGGGCTGCCAGGACGGCACGGCCCGGTGCGGAAACGTTCGGTACGGCTGGCGAGTCGCCATGGCTGCACTCCCGTCGAGAAGGTGACGGGCACATGGCTTGACCCGGGTACACCATAGCGGCCCGGGCCCCGGTCCGGCACCATCTCGGGCCTTTCCGTGCACCCACCGCCCGATCGGCTCCCCGGGCGCAACCCTGCCACCGGAGGTAGCCTGACCGGGAGAACCGCCGCGGACATCGAGGGACACGACGTGACCGACAATCGGGCGATGGAGCCCACCGACGCCTTCGCGGAACTCGCGCTGATCAGATTGGCCGACACCGATCTCCGGATGGTCCTCCAGACCATCGCCGACCTGTCCCGGCGGACCATCCCCGGCGCCGCCGAGGTCTCGGTCACCCTGGTCCGGGACGGCAAGGCGCACACCACCGCCTCCACCGGCGAGCTGGCGTTGCGGCTCGACGAGGCGCAGTACGACCAGGGCTTCGGGCCCTGTCTCGACGCGAGCGCCGACGGCGTCGCGCTGTCCTTGCCGGACATGGCCGCGGAGACCCGCTGGCCGCAGTGGGCGAAGCTCGCCCTCGACGCCGGGGTCGGCAGCTCCCTGTCGATCGGGCTGCCGATCCAGGAGTCGGCCGCCGGCGCCCTCAACGTCTATGGCACCGCCGCCGGGGCGTTCGACTACGACGCGATCACGGTGG
>CAKUMG010000727.1 GCA_934667465.1 uncultured Actinoplanes sp.
GCCGGTGACGAGCCCGGAGACGCCCGTGCCGCCGCGCGGGCCGACGTCGGCGGGCTGCGGGTCGTAGACGGCCCAGCCGGTGCTGGCGCAGCGGGCGTGCCGGAGCGCGACCTCGGCGTCGACGAGCAGCCGGGTGGGGTCGAGGTCGCGGGCGGCCGCGTCGACCACCCCGACGCTGGCGTGCAGCGGCGCGGTCAGCCCGGTGCCGGGCAGCGAGGCGGGCTCGGCCAGCATCCTGGAGATCCGCTCGGCCAGGTCGGCGAGGTGGGCGAGGCCGCCGCTGTCCTGCACGAGCAGCGCGAGGGTGTGGCCGCCGTGCCGGGCCAGCAGGTGGTCGGGGTGCCGGGCGACGAGCTGGAGCCGGCGGGCGGCCTCGGCGAGCACGTGGTCGGCGGCCTCGGTGCCGTGCTGCTCGCCGGCCGCGGGCAGCCCGCCGAGCTCGACGAGGCACAGCCCGGTGTGCCGGTCCGGGTCCCCGTCGTTGGCGGCCTGGCGCAGCCGCTGCACGAGGCGGGTCTTGTTGGCGAGCCCGGTCACCGGGTCGTAGTGGGCGAGCCGCCGGTAGCGGGCCTCGCTGTTCTGCAGGGCGACCTGGTATTCGCGGGCCGCGCGCTGGGTCGCCCGGTGCAGGGACTCCTGCTGCGCCAGCGTGCGGGCCTGCAGCGCGGCGGCGAACCCGGCGGCGAACGCGCCCGCGACCTGCCGGGCCGGGCGGCACACCGCGTCGCCGTCGCCGAGGTGGTCGAGGACGACGCCCATCGTGCCGGCCAGGGCCTCGTGCCGGCCGATGCCGAGCGCCACGACCTCGGTGCCGACCCGGTACGCGGACTCGAGGTCGGCGGGCTCGGCCTGCGCCGCCGCGGCGAGGCAGATCGCGTACGCGTCGAGGGCCCGCGCCGCGACCTGCCCGGCGACCGGCAGGTAGACCCCCGCGGCGAGCGCGGCGGCGAGCCACGACTCCCCCACGGTGCCGCCGGTGGCGTCGTGGGCCGGCATCGGGGCCAGGCCGACGGGCTCGGGGACCGGGCCGGTGGGACGCAGACCGAGGACGGTACGGGCCGCGCGGGCGAGGGCCGCGTCGGTGTACTGCTCGGCGGTCTGGTGCGCGGCGGCCACGATGTCGTCGGCGCGGTGCCGGGCGTCCTCGATCAGCCGGTCGTGCGCGGTGACCGGGGGCAGGAGCGCGGCCGGGTCCTCGGCGACGGGCGGGTAGCCGCACTCGTCGAGGATCTGGTTGAGCGCCGCGAGCATCATGGCGTGGGTCAGCGGCGGCTCGTCCGGCCCGGGATCCTCACGCGGCTCCTGGTCCGCCATCAGCCCTCCCCTGCGTCCGGTCCCGGCGGTGCCGTGCGGTGGGTGCGCTGCTCGGGTATCGCCCGCCACAGCGCCACCGCCTGCTTGCGACCCAGCTTGAGCGCGGTCCGGACGGCCTCCGGGGACTTGCCGACCTGCGCGGCGATCTCCGACGGGGTCAGACCCTGCGCGGACAGTTCGAGGGCCTCGCGGCGGGCCGGCGGCAGCTGCGCCAGGACGCCGGAGAACCACTCCTCGGTCTCGTACGCGGTCAGCTCGGGGTCGTCAGCGCGCCCCTCGCTGAGCTCGGCCACGTCGGGCACGAGCACCTCGACGTCGCCCTGACCGCTGGCGCGGCGCTGCTTGAGCCAGTGCGAGCGGGCCGCGGTGCGCACCCAGGCGACCGGGTGGGTCAGCTCGGGCCAGCGGCGCAGCGCCTCGCGGATGGCCTCGGCGACGGCGTCCTGCGCCTCCCAGCGGTTGGCGCCCTCGCGCATCAGCGTGCGGACCAGGCCCTCCCAGTAGCGCCGGAAGAAGTCCTCGATCTCGGCGGCCGGCGGTGGGTTGGCGATCCCCGCGGGCGCGCCCGCGGCCGGGACCTCGGGCTTCTCGCCCGGGCCGCCGGGCCGTGGAGACTGCCGTGCGTCGCCGCCCACGCCGTGCGCATCGTGCGCGTCGACCACCAATTGCCTCCGTTCACCGTGGAACTCCCACCTAGTTAGGTCTCCAGGAGCCCCCCGGCGTGACAGTCACAACCAAGATTCTTTTCGGTCAGTACGGGACAGAGCACCGCGCCGCCCTGCGCCGGCGGCCCGCCGCGGGGTGGCTCACGCAACCCCGATTGTGCGCCACGCACTCACGTACGGTCATGATCAATGATGTCCGAACCCGACACCCGGACACGACACGGTAATTCCTCCCACCCCGCTGCCGGCCCTCTGACCCCCGGCGGCGTGCTGCGCGCCACTCCTCGATGGATGGACGATTTCGGACACGGGGCCGATCGGCGTGTCGGCATGCCGACTGCCGCACCCCGGACGGCTGAACCGGACCGCCCGCGGCGGGCGCCGGGCTGGCAAGATCGGCTGTCGACGGAGATGACGGTGAGGGGGTGCCGGTGGCGGCGACGCTCTGGGCGGTCAGCGACCTGCACGTCGGGTACGAGGAGAACCGCCGGCTGGTCGAGCGGCTGGAACCGCGCTCGCCCGGCGACTGGCTGATCGTGGCCGGCGACGTCGGCGAGGTGTTCGGCCACGTCGAGACGACGCTGCGGCTGCTGCGCTCCCGGTTCGCCGAGGTGATCTGGGCGCCGGGCAACCACGAGCTGTGGACCCACGCCCGCGACCCGGTGACGCTGCGCGGCGTGGAGCGCTACGACCGGCTGGTCGCCATGTGCCGCCACCTGGGCGTGCGGACCCCGGAGGACGACTACGCGCTGTGGCAAGGCGACGGCGGGCCCGCGCTGGTGGCGCCGCTGTTCCTGCTCTACGACTACACGTTCCGGGCGCCGGGCACGGCCACCAAGGAGGAGTCGCTGGCGTACGCGTACCGGACCGGGGTGGTCTGCACCGACGAGTCGCTGCTGCACCCGGACCCGTACCCGGACCGCGAGTCCTGGTGCCGCGCCCGGGTCGCCGCGACGGAGCAACGGCTCGCGGCCGCCGACCCGGACGTGCCGCTCGTGCTGGTCAGCCACTGGCCGCTGCACCGGCACCCGACCGAGGTCCTCTGGTACCCCGAGTTCGCCCAGTGGTGCGGCACCGAGCTCACCGACGACTGGCACCGCCGCTTCACCGTGGCCGCATCGGTCTACGGGCACCTGCACATCCCGCGCACCACCTGGCAGGACGGGGTGCCGTTCCACGAGGTGTCGCTCGGCTACCCGCGCGAGTGGGGCCGCCGCGGCAAGGAGCCGGAGCTGCTGCGCCCGGTGCTGACGGAGGCGGCCGGGTGACCCGGGTCTTCGCGCTCGTGCTCGCCGGGCTGCTGGCCGCCGTGACGCTCGGGATCGCCGCCTTCGGACAGGACCGGCCCGCGCTCGACTCGGGCGGCCGGACCCTCACGGACGCCGTCACCCTGGGGCCGGCCGGCGCTTCGGCGGTCCGGCTGCGGATCTCGGATCCCGACCGCGAGCTGACCTGCACGGTGCCGCTGTCGGACTTCGCCGGTGACGGGCCCGCCCCCGGTGAGGTGGTGCAGGTCGTGCCGGGCGCCGCCGGGACCTGCGAGCTGGCCACGCTGACCGGGATGCTGCCGCGCGCGAGCCTGGTCGTGACGGGGCTGCTCTGCCTGGTGGGGATCGGCGTGTACGCCGTGCGGGCCGCCCGCCGCCGGCGCCGTCGCCGGGCGCAGGACGAGGCCCTGATCGCCTACCTGGCCGGGCACCCCGTCCGGTGAGCACGGTGGCGCGGCTCCCTCGCCGGGGAACCGCGCCGCTGTCCGCGTACGGCCGATCAGTTCTTCTTCTTCGGCGCAGCCGGCTCGTCAGCACCGGCCTCCTCACCGGCACCGGCGTCCTCACCAGCGCCGGCGTCCTCACCGGCGGCCGCGGCCGCGGTCGGGGAGAACGGCCAGCCGGGCGAGAGGGTGAGCACGGCCGGGAAGGCGGCGTTGGTCTCGGCCAGGCGGTCCAGCGTCTCGGCCCAGCCGCCGAAGGCGCCGGAGCCCGCCCAGCCGGCGTAGTCCTC
>CAKUMG010000728.1 GCA_934667465.1 uncultured Actinoplanes sp.
CGGCGAGCAGGAACTGCCCCATCGAGGCCGCCATGCCCATCGCGATCGTGGCCACGTCGTTCTTGATGTACTGCATCGTGTCGTACACAGCCATGCCGGCGCTGATCGAACCGCCCGGCGAGTTGATGTACAGGGCGATGTCCTTCTCGCTGTCGGCGGAGGCCAGCAGCAGCATCTGCGCGCAGATGCGGTTGGTCACTTCGTCGTTGACCTCGCTGCCGAGGAAGATGATGCGCTCCCGGAGCAGCCGATCGAAGACCTGGTCGTCGAAGGATGCGCCGCCGCCGCGCATCGCCAGCTCGTCAACACTCATGGACCCACCCTCTCGTACCGGCCGGGACCCGGTTGCACCGGCCCGGCTTAAGACCCTCCTACCTTCCCCCGGCGACCCCGCCACCGCCCAGTGATTCTCCTCAGGGCGAAAGGCGAAAGATCCTTTCCTGCTCGTACGGCCCGCCGGGCAGCCCGCGTTCTGGTACGGCTCAGCGACCTCGGCAGCCCGGAAGCGCCGCCGCGGCGCTCAGCCGACCGGGGCGCGGCGGGCGCTCCACTGCGGCGCTCAGCCGACCCGAGTGCGGCGGACGCACCACCGCGGCGCTCAGCCGACCGGGGTGCGGCGGGCGCTCCAGTCGGTGCTGAGCGGGCGGGGACGGGGACGGTTCTCCTCGACCCAGGTGTCGATGCGCGCCCACCAGTCGTAGAGCCAGTCGACCCGGTCCTCCTCGCGTTCCGGGATCTCCTCGGGCGGCACGCTCCAGAACCGCATGATCAGCTGCTTGTCCATCGGCAGCTCGCGCCAGACGTCCCGTACCGTGATCATCTTGTCGAGGCCGGTGTGCGCCACGAAGATGACGCCGGAGTCCGGGGCCGCGTCGATCGCGGCGAGCAGGCCGCCCCGCTTGGGCGGGAGCAGGTTGCGCAGCCCCTCGGCCCGGACTGCCTTGTCCTCCATGCCCCGGTCGCGCAGCCAGGCGATAGCGCGGGTCCGGCGGCGCGGGGTGAAGTTGCCACCCTCGGGGAAGATCACGAACGCGTCGTTGTCGTCGAGACCTACGGCCAGGTTGCCGACCTCCTGCTCGAGGTTGCCGCCGCCGGGGCGGCCGGGCGAGATGAACCGGTTGGGCAGGCGGTTGAGCAGCACGTCGACCGCCGGGTCCCACTGCAGGGTCGCCTTGAGCACGATGCGCGGCTCCCGGTCGAACCAGTTGACCAGCCCGTGGATGAGGACGAACGAGTCGCCGGGGCCCGCGTGCCGGCTCACCACGATCTCGGGGCGGCCCGGCATGCCGGTGTCGGGGTCGGTGCCGACCACGTCGATGCTGAGGTGCAGCGACCACTTCGCCAACCAGAACAGCGCGCCGAGGAACTTGCCGGTCAGCACGTAGTGCGCACGCTGGAACGCGGGCGACCGGATCTTCCAGCCGAACCCGGAGGCCAGCCAGAGGACCGCGAGGCTGATCAGGGCCGCGGCGTCCCAGATCATGTAGGCGATGGCGAGGAAGATCAGGCGTGGCACCCGCAGGTGGCCGGGCAGCAGCGGCGAGGCGGCGAGGCCGAGCAGCAGCCACACGGGAAGCGTGGTGAGCAGCACGACGGCCAGCACGACGACGAACGGGGCGATCAGGAAGCGGCGGACCCACCGGGGCGGAATCATCGAGTGCCGTCGATCGGCGGCGGCGTGGCGTTGGCGGCCAGATAGCGGCGGGAGGCGGTGTAGGCCCGGCTGATCCGGCGCCCCACCGCAGCCATGTCGCGATAGGCCCACGGGGAGTCGTCGCGGCGCTCCCCGCCACCGGTCGGCAACACATGCACCCTGACATCGTCGGGCAGGGCCGCGAGCTCCCGGGCGAACCGGTGCCGGCGGGCGATCTCGAACGCCACCTGCGCGACCTCCCACGGCCGGCGCGGCACGGTCAGCGGGCGCTCGATCCGGCCCACCTGCAGCACGAAGATCTGCTTTGCCCCGATCCGGACGGCCTCGCTGATCGGGATGGAGTTGACGATGCCGCCGTCGACGAAGTGCTCGCCGGAGATCTCCATCGGCGGCAGCAGCCCCGGCACCGCCGACGAGGCCAGCACCGCGTCGACCACCGGGCCGCTGTCGAACCAGTGCTCGGCGGCCCGCTCGATGCTCGCGGCGCAGCACCGGAACGGGATCTTCAGGTCGGCGAACGAGGCCTGGTCACCCATCTCCGCGGTGAGCAGCCGGCGCAGCGGGAGCGGCGAGTGCAGATGGGTGCGGGCCGCGAACCGGCGGACCTGGCGCGCGATGCTGTCGCCGTAGACGTCGGCGGCCTCGGGGGACGACCAGAGCCGGACCAGCCGGTCGGTGACCGCCTCGCTCGGATCCGCGGCCACCAGCACGCCGTTGACCGCGCCGATCGAGGTGCCGACCACGACGTCGGGCCGGTAGCCGGCGCGGAACAACGCGCGCAGCATGCCCACCTGGACGGCGCCGAGGACCCCGCCGCCGCCGAGCACGAATGCGACCTGACTTTCCATGCCCCTCATCGTTCCACGGCGCGGCCGTACCCGACCTTCATCCACAGGCCCCCGGATCGATCTCACAAGGATCTTGGAGTTCGTGCCATCATCACCGCCATGTCGATCCCCCGTCGCGGCGTTCTCGGAGCCGGTCTTGCCGCCACTGTCGCCGCACTGACCGGTTGCGCCGAGTCACCACGCCCGTCGTGGGCCGAGCCGACCGGTGGCACCGGCGGCGGCGCGCCGGTCCCGCAGCCGTCCCGGGTCGCCGTCGCGACCCCGCCGCCCTATGCGGCGCGCGTCCGGTCCACCCTGGGCAAATACCTCAAACCCACGGCGGACAACCCCGGCCACCCCGGATACGCGGGGGCGGTGGCGCTCGTGATGGTCGACGGCAGGACCACGCTCACCGCCGCCGTGGGCCACGCCCTGCGCTACCAGGCCGGCCCGGTCGAGCTCATCGCCTCCCGGCGGGTGCCCATGCGCACCGACTCGATCTTCGACCTGGCCTCGATCACCAAGGTCTACACCGCCCTGCTCGTGCTGCAGCTCGCCGACAAGGGCACGATCGACCTCGACGCCCCGCTGAGCCGCTACCTGCCCGAGTTCACCGGCGCGGGCAAGGCGGCGGTCACCATCGCCCAGCTGCTGGCGCACACCTCCGGCCTGCCCGTCGGCGCCAAGGTCACCGGCCTGCCCGACAACGCGGCCCGGTGGCGCGCCGTGCTCACCACGCCGCTGATCTCCGGTGCCACGCCGGGCACCACCTTCCGCTACTCCAGCGTCGGGCTCATGGTGCTCGGGCGCCTCGTCGAGAAATACACGGGCAAGACGCTCGACCGGGCGGTCAAGGACAACCTCACCACGCCGCTGGGTCTGAAGGACACCGGCTTCAAGCCCCTGACCTGGGTCACCGACAAGGGCCGCCTGGTGGCGACCGACGCGCGCTCCTCGCGGGGCCTGCTGCGCGGCACGGTCCACGACGACGTCGCCAACCACCTCGGCGGGGTCGCCGGGCACGCAGGCCTCTTCGCCAGCGCCAAGGACGTCGCCGTCATCGGGCAGCTGATGCTCGACGGCGGTGTCTACCAGGGCAAGCGTCTGCTCTCGGCCGCGATGGTCGCCAAGGCCCTCGTCAACGTCAACAAGGGCAAGAAGGCCGTCGACGCCGACCGGCCGAAGCGCACCGCCGACCACGGGCTCGGCGTCGAGCTCGACCAGCCGTGGTTCATGGGCAAGCTCGCGTCGGCCACCAGCTTCGGGCACACCGGCTTCGCGGGCACCAGCCTGCTCGTCGTGCCGGAGCGCCGGATGGTGGCGGTGCTGCTGACGAACCGCGCGCACCCCAACTGGAGCTGGTCCAACCCGGACACGCACCGCGTCGCGTTCCACAACGCGATCGTGGGCTGACCGCCGCCCGCGGCCGGCTCGCGCGGGAGTCCTGGGGGGCGCGGCACGCCGGCAGCCGGGCACCGTGTGCCGCGGGCCCGGTT
>CAKUMG010000729.1 GCA_934667465.1 uncultured Actinoplanes sp.
GCCCAACACCGACCTCTCGCTGGCCAACGGCCTGCTGCACATCGCGATCCGGGAGAACCTGGTCGACGAGGAGTACATCGCCGCACGCACCAACGGCTTCGACGCCGTGCGCCGGGCGGTCGAGGACCTCGATCCGGTCGCCCGCCTGCACGGGGCCCGGGGTGACGACGCGGATGATGTCCCCGGGGCGGCCCTCCTGGGCGAAGCGCTTCACCCAGCGCGGCTCGCCCATCTTCTCCTGGAACGTGGCGCAGGGCACCCGGCCGGAGGTCGTCTGGAGCACCAGGGTGTCGCCGATCCGCCAGGTCTCGCCGAGGACGGCCTCGCCCAGGTCGGCGCCCTCGGTCGTCAGGTTCTCGCCGTAGAGGCCGCTGGTGAGCTCCCGGTCGAGCTCCTTCTCCCACCAGTCGTAGTCCTCCCGGGCGTACGCGTAGACCGCCTGGTCCGTGCCGCCGTGGTTGGCGAGGTCGTAGATCCGGTCGCCGGCCACCCCGCTCGCACCCTCGGGCGGCAGCGTGCCCTTGGGTCCGACGGCGCGCACCTCGACCGGGTGGCTGACCGGCTGCTTGTTGATGCCGGTCATGCCGGGGCCCTTCACCCGGGTCGCCTCCGGAACGGCGATGTTGACCTGCAGGACTCTGCTCATGCGACGAACTCCAAGATTGTGCGATCCCCCGGGCGGAACATAGCTCAGCGGCGCATCCGGATGGTCTGGACCCCGATCGTCGTGGCGGCCAGGGCCGCGCCGGGCACGAGCAGCCACACCGGCCACGGGTAGATGTCGTCGACGGTCAGGACCAGGATCAGCCACACCGCGAGGTTGAGCGCGGCGAACGCGCCGAAGATCGTCCAGAGCACCATCAGCGCGAACGGCAGGCGGCGGGCGGCGCGGCGCTGAGCGGCGAGCCGGCGGGCGTGCACGTCGTCGGCGCTCAGGCCGGGCTGCGGGAGATCCTCCACAATGCCCATGAGATCGGCATAGGTGAGGGCGGCATAGGTGTCACGCACCCGGTCGTCGTATTCCGCCAGGCTGAGCCGGCCCTCGTCGAGAGCGCCCTTGAGCTGTTCGGCGATCTTGTGCCGGTCGGTGTCGGCAGCCCGCAGGGTCTCGATCTCGGTGCGCCGCGCGGGCTCTCTCGCCATGCGATCAGGCTAAGGGAAGGATGCCAGGATGAGCTACGACGATGTGGCCGACAGCCTCCGTTCGATCTACGACGCGCGCGCCGCGGAACGCGACGCCCACCCCGGCCGCCCGTGGCGGGACGCGGAACGGGCGGTCTTCCTGGACCGGCTCCGCGCCGCCGAGGCGGGATCGCTGCTCGAGGTGGGCGCCGGCACCGGGCAGGACAGCCGGTTCTTCGCCGACGCGGGCCTGCGGGTGATCGCCACCGACCTGTCCGGCGAGCATGTGGCCCGCTGCCGGGCGAAGGGCCTGACCGCCGAGGTACGCGACGTGCTGCGACTGGGCTTCGCGCCGGCCACGTTCGACGCGGTCTGGTCGGTGAACTGCCTGCTGCACGTGCCGGACGCCGACCTGCCCGCCGCGCTGGCCGCGATCCGGGACGTGCTCGTCCCGGGCGGGCTGTTCTTCCTCGGCGTCTGGGGCGGCGAGGACTCCGAGGGGGTGATGGAGGACGACGGGCGCTTCTTCTCGTTCCGGTCCCACGAGAAGCTGTTGCGCCACGCCGCCGCGTCCTTCGAGATCATCGACTTCCACGCCGTGCCGGTCGGCGTGCACCGATTCCAAAGCCTGACGCTCGTACGCCCGGCGCCGGACCCGCTCACCGCGGCGTGAGCCAGCGCGGTGAGCCAGCGCGGTGAGCCGGCGCGGTGAGCCGGCGCGGTCAGCCGACCGGACCCGCTCACCGCGAGGTGAGCCGGCGCGGTCAGCCGAGCGGTTCCCAGAGCGCCTGCACGGCCGAGGGCTCCCAGGTGGCCAGGGACGTGTGGGCGATCCGGCAGCGGTAACGCGCACCCGCGTACGAGACGATCTGGCCCTGGGTGTAGCTCACCCCGGCCGCCCACGCGCCGCTCACCGGCTGCGTGCTCGCCGGCTGCGTTGTGGCCGGTTGCGTGGCCGCCGGCTGTGTTGTGGCGGGCTGGGTGGTCGCCGGGGCCGTGGCAGTGCAGTCGGCCGCCGGCGTCACCGTGTCCTCGTGCGCCGTGCCCGCCTGCCGGTAGGCGGCCACCGCCGCCGTGGCCTGCTGCGGCGTGAGCACCTGGTTCTTCGCGTGGAGGACATAGTCCACGGACTGCTCCCACACCGCCGTCTGCCCGGCCGCCCGGCCCGCGAGGTCGATGAACCACTGGTTGAAGTCGATCGACATCGCCTGGCGCGGGTAGACCTTGCCCGAGTGGTCGCCGACCAGGACGCCGTCGATGTAGTACTTCACGTGCCCGTCTGCGACCGTCGCCTGAACGTCGCGCCAGCCGGCGATGCTCTTCGCCTGCTCGCTGTGCTGATTGTCCGCGTACCAGGGGTCGGGGACGTAGGTGTGCCAGCTCGTCTGGTAGTTGGTCGGGCCCCGGCCACCCCAGCCACCGTTGGGCAGGTACTCGGAGAAGTCCAGTTCGGAGTATTGCGGGTCACGCGGCGCCGTGAGCGGCGAGATCGTGTAGAACGTCTGGTTCACGTGATCGCCGTCGGGACCGCTGACCGGGGCATCGGCGAACTTGATCCGGGCGAGATAGGTGCCCTCGAAGAACCGGCGCTGGCTCTGCGAGAACTCGGCGTGCGATGTGCCCGCCGCGGTGCCATCGGTCTTTGCAGTGAGCTGCACCACCTTCTGACCGTCCACTGTGGCAAACGACACGTTGTCGGCGCGCCAGCTCGCGCCGGGCACGCCCGGTCCGCCGGCCGTGCCGCGGATGCTCCAGCCGCGCTGCGCCAGCGCCGGGTCGGTCCGCGACGAGTAGGAGAAGTCGTCGAACAGCACTCCGCACGAGGTGGCGGCGCTGCTGGAGGTCGCGACGGCGACGCCTGCCGCGGCCAGGACCGCGGTGGTCGCGGCGACGATCGAGATGCTCTTCCGGCCCATGGGGAAAGGGCCTCCTTGCTGTGAGAAAGTGGGGAAGGTCAGAGCTTGGGGATGCTGACCGTGCCCCACGTTTCCCGCCCCGATGGCGCCCGTCAATGCTCTGGATCATGATTTAAGCGCGGCCACAGATCATGACGGGGGTGCGGATGCGGCGGGCGGAGATCCGGGATCAGCTGCGGGAACTCATCGACACGGTCACCCCCGGCGACGCGCTTCCCTCGGAACGCGACCTCAGCGCCCGCCTCGGCGCCTCCCGCCCCACGATCCGCGCCGCCATCGAGGAACTCGCCCGCGAAGGACTGCTCGTCCGCCGCCACGGCCGCGGCACCTTCACCAACCCGCGCAAGATCTCGCAGGAGGTCCCGACCACCGCGGACCTCCCGCCCGCCGAGGGCGAGTGGGCCAGCGAACTGCTCGAGTTCGGCCGCGTCGCCGCCGGCCCCCGCCTCGCCCGCCGCCTCAGCCTCGCCCCGGACGCCGAACTCACCCGCGTCCTGCGCCGCCGCGTCGTCGACGGCTCCCCGATGGCCCTCGAGGAGATCCGCGTCCCCTGCGCCGTCGCCCCGAACCTGTCCCGCCAGGACTTCGCCGCGGGCTCGCTCTACGAAAGCCTGCGCGCCCACCACGGCATCGTCCCCGCGCAGGCGCTCCAGACCACCGAACCCTCGGTGACGGACGCCACCGAATCCCGGCTGCTCGCCGTGCCGCTGTACTCGCCGGCGCTGGTCTTCGAACGCACCACACAGGACAGTGCCGGCCGGCCGATCGAGTACGCGCGGTCGGTCTATCGCGGGGACCGCTACCGGATCACGCAGCATCTGCGGTTCGGGCCCGCTTCGGGCTGAAAGTCCAAGGGCGGCTGTCGTAGCTGCCTGCTGAGTCTTCAGTCTGGTCTTGGGTGGCGGCGGGGTGGTTGGACGGGGTGCAGACC
>CAKUMG010000730.1 GCA_934667465.1 uncultured Actinoplanes sp.
AGCCGCGACCTGCTCGCCTTCGGGCGCCGCACCGCCGACCCGGGCGGCGGCGCCCGCTGGCTCGGCGACCGCGGCGGATTCGGCGGACGCGGCTGGCGCGGCTGGCGCGGCTGGCGCGGCGACCGCGGCGGATCCGGCGGAGCCGTCGGGCTCCTCGTCGGCTTCCGGGGCGGGCACTTCCTCGGTCAACGGGAGGTCGACCTCGGCGTCGTCGGTCACATCGTCGGCGGCGGCGTGGTCGAAGACGTCGCCCGCGTCGTCGCCGTCCGGCAGCAGGGGCGCGTCCACGACCGGCGACGGCTCTTCTTCCTGCTCGGCGGCTTCCTCGATCGCCCCGGGCACGGGCAGATCGGGCCCGAGGCCGATGTCGGTGGGTGCCGGTTCCTCGATGCCCGGCAGCTCGCGGGGAGCGTCGACCGTCACCGGCTCCTCGTCGGGCACCGGACCACCGGACATCGAATCGTCGGACACCAGCCCGCCGGGCACACCGTCGCCGGCGGCAGCATCGGGGCCGTCGAACAGCGGGTCGAGGTCGTCGTCGTCCGGGTCGCCGGACTCGTCGGCGGCCTTGGCGCGCTGGTCAGCGGCGTACGCGGCGTCCGGCTCCCGCGCGACGCGCTCCCACGGCGGGACCCACGCGGCGGCCTGCGCGGCCAGGGATTCGGGGCGCTCGTCGCTCATGCCTCGTCCTTCTCGTGGTCCGTGTCAGTTCCAGCATGCGCCCCGGGCCCGGCCTCGGAACGGGCAATGGCGTCCGGGCCGGGATCATCGTCCGAGCCGGTGACGGCGGTCAAATCGGGATCGTCGTCGGACTCGGCATCGTCGTCGGACTCGGCATCGTCGTCGGGCTCGGCGTCGTCGTCGGACTCGGGATCGTCGCCGGGAAGAGCGTCGAAGTCGAGGTCGGCGTCGGTCACGGAGGCCGCGGGCGGCGGCTCCTCCTCCTTCGGCGGCGTGCCCTCGTAGTCGTCGATCTCGATGTCGCCGCCGGTGTTGTCGCCGCCGATCCAGATGACCGTGAGCTCGTCGAGGGCCGTGGGCTGGGTGAAGTCGACGAGGTTCTCGCGGTAGAGCTCGAGCAGCGCCAGGAAGCGGGCCACGACCTCGAGGGTGTTCTCGCAGTCGGCGACGAGCAGGCTGAACGCGGCGGTGCCGGCGCGGCGCAGGCGCTCGCGGATCAGCGCGGCGTGCTCGCGGACGCTGACCCGGACCTGGTGGATGTGGGCGATCGACACCTGCGGCGGGCCCGGCTTGGGCACGAACGACTTGAGGGCCAGCTTGAGCAGCCGCTCCGGGCCCACGCCGAGGACCAGTTCGGGCAGCGCCTCGGCGTACCTCTGCTCGAGCTGGACCAGCCGCGGCCAGCGCCGGCCGCCGGTGAGCTCGAGCT
The DNA here is from genome assembly GCA_934667465.1 of uncultured Actinoplanes sp. GTDB lineage: Bacteria > Actinomycetota > Actinomycetes > Mycobacteriales > Micromonosporaceae > Actinoplanes. The sequence continues at coordinate 1,391 of CAKUMG010000730.1, forward strand.
CGGCGATGTGGGCGGCGGCCTCCTTGTAGGCCTTGTACTGCAGGAGCCGCGCGAAGAGCAGGTCGCGGGCCTCGAGCAGGGCCAGGTCCTCCTCGTCCTCGACCTCGGCGGCGGGCAGCAGCCGGGCCGCCTTGAGGTCGAGCAGGGTCGCCGCGACCAGCAGGAACTCGCTTGCCTCACCGAGGTCCCAGTCGTCGCCCATGCCGCGGATGTAGGCGATGAAGTCGTCGGTGACCTGATGCAGGGCGACCTCGGTCACGTCGAGCTTGTGCTTGCCGATCAGCTGCAGCAGCAGGTCGAACGGGCCGGTGAAGTTGTCGAGACGGACCGTGAACTTGCCGGAGTCGGCCTCGGCGTCGCCGGTGACGACCGCATCGGGCACGCCGTCGGCGTCGACCACGACCGTGACCGACGAGACCCCCGCGACGCCTGAAGCGACAAAAGCGGCATCCGCCGGACCGGTCTCGCCGGACGGCTGACCGTCGCCTGCGGCGGCAGGCGCTGCTGGAGGCGCTCCGGAGGGGGTGTCGGACCCGGCAGCTGCCGGGACCGGACCACCCGGCTCGGGGGACGCGGGCTCTTCAAGCACGTGCTGACCGTAGACCACGGGTCCGACAAGCTGCTCCCGGCTCACGCGCACATCCCCTGCGACCTCGATGAACATCCCCCATCAAGGTCAACGCCGGACGGGTCGCGGGGTGACTCACGAGTTTCTGTCACACCCCGGGTCTAGCTTCCTGGCATGCGTCGAGAAGGAGCGAGGTCTGAGATCGGCGCGACGGTGAGCGCATGGCTCGGCGTCGCGTTCGGGATGCTGCTCGGCTGGGTGGCATCGGGCGGCAAGAGCGACAACCGATTCCGTACGGCGGCCCCGTGCGCCCCCGCAACGCCGGCGCCCCGCGCGCGGCGCTGGGTGCAGATCACAGCCGCCACGCGCCCCACCAGCGGCAGCCCCGCAGCCGGCACGACACCGCCCGGCGGCGGCTCAGCGGCCGGAGCGTCCCCGGCTGGGAGCGGCCCAGCGACCGGGGCGACACCGGATGGCGGCAGCCCAGCGGTCGCCGGGCGGGCAGCGAAAGAAGCGGCGCGCCTGCGACGGGAGCAGTGGGTCCGGCAGAAACGGCGAGCCCGAGTCAGCACCTGAGTGCGCGGGCAACGCGGTCGCGGGTCCGGGCGAGCGGGGTGACGTCACGATCCGGGCGAGCCGACGCGATGCGGGACGCGCCACGAGCCGGGCGACACGACGCGGGACGTGCCACGAGCCGGGCGAGCCGACGCGATGCGGGATGCGCGGCAAGGCGGGCGGCGCGGGGAGGTTCAGGCATGCCACCGGGGCGCACCGCATCGGCGCGCCCCGGTGGTCCGGAGGTGGAGCTGAGACCGGGCCCTGGGGCGCGGGGTCAGAGGTGCGTGGCCGGCTGGGGTCAGCCGACGCCCTGCTCGGCACCCTCGTGCACCTCGACGCCGCCGCCGATCTCGAGCATCTGGGCCTCGGTCAGGCCGATCTGGCCGTCGAACTGGACGTTGAGCCAGGGCCCGTCCTGCTGCTGCAGCCAGAGGGTCTTGGTGTTCTTCTCGTCCTCGGGGGCCGGCGCCCAGGAGGGGCGCTGTCCCTTCGGGTAGTCCGCGAGGGGGTTGGTGAAGAGGATGCCGTTCTTGCCCTCGACCTCGACCTTCTTGCCCTCGGTGGGCACGGAGGCGTCCTTGGACTGGAGCATGATGACGATCTTGCCCTCGAAGGACCGCGGGTCGACCAGCGGGTTGGTGGACGGGTTGACGTCCGGTTGGTCCTTGGCCTTGTCCGGAGCGAGGAGCAGATAGCCCTCCTCGTCGCTCTGGATGAAGAAGCCGGCCGGGACCTTGTCGATCGTGAAGCCCTTGGGCTGCTCGCCCTCGAAGGCGACGAGCTTGACGCCCGCGGCGGTGGAGGCGGAGGTGGAGATGCCGGCCGGGCCGGCGGCGGTGGTGCCGGGCGTCGAGGCCGTGCCGGTGAGGGTGAACGACATCGCGGCGGCGACGGCGGCGACCGCGAAGGCGCTGCCGCCGACGGCCTGGAAGGTGCGGCGGCGGCGCAGGGCGCTGCGGCCGCGGGTGAGGTCGGCGTCGTACTGGCCGGGGGTGGGCGCGGGGGCCGTGGCGGCGATCTGGTCGAGCTGGTCGCGGAGGTTCATTATCGGGTTGCTCCCTGGGTGACGAAGGTGCTGGCCTGCATGACGGTGCGGAGTTTGTCCAAGGCACGTGCGGTCTGGCTCTTGACCGTGCCGACGGAACAGCCGAGGGCATCCGCGGTTTCCGCGACGTCGAGGTCGTAGAAGTAGCGGAAGACCACCGCGGCGCGCATCCGCGGGGGCAGTTCCTTGAGAGCAGCCCGCACACTGTCGGTTTCGGTGCCGCCGCTGGCTGCGGCGGGGCGGTCGGGCAGCTGCGCCATCGGCTTCTCGCGGCGCCACCAGAGCCGGCGACGCTCGTCGATCAGCGCGTTGGTGAGCGTGCGCCGCAGGTAGGCGTCCGGGTTGTCCGCCCGCCGGAACTGCGGCCACGCCACGTACAGCTTGGTGAGCGTGGACTGCACCAGGT
>CAKUMG010000731.1 GCA_934667465.1 uncultured Actinoplanes sp.
GCGGCCGGTGCAGGGGTGCGCGCCTGCGCGGGCATGCGTGTGCTTGCGCGGACATGCCGGCGGGAAGCGTGTGGATGCGGGCGGATGTAGCGCTACACGTCGAGAAGAACGCCGGTGAGACGGCGTGTAGCGCTACATACCGGGAAGTAAGCCAACCAGTGGATGTGTAGCGCTACGCCGTGGACGCGGCGCGCCGGGACAGGTCCGGCGCGCCACGGGGGGGACCGGGCTCAGTCGCCGGGGACGGCGACCGGGCAGGGCGCGCCGGGACAGGCCCGGCGCGCCACGGGGACTGGGCTCAGTCGCCGGGGACGGCGACGGGGTCGATGCCGGGCCGGATGCGCCAGACCAGCACGTCCTGCACCTGTTCCGGCGGCCCGAACAGGTCGGTCATCGTCTCGACCAGCGGAGCCCGGAAGAGCGGGCCGTTACGCCCGATGATCTGCTCCGGCACGTACAGCGCGTGCACCCCCCAGTGCGCCAGGTCGGCCCGGACCCGGTCACGCTGGCCGTTCCTCATGTCGGCGACGATGCCCTCGTTCGTCGCCCGCCGGAACAGCCAGTCGGTGTAACGCGGGATCGCGCCCGCCCGCCCCGTGCCGTCCGGGCCGCCGGGCCCGAGGAAGTAGCCGCCCGGGATGCGGTACTGGTCGCCGCCGCGGGCCATCGTGGACGCCTGCCAGCGCTGCCCGTCCGGGACGGCGGCCGAGGCGAAGGGCACGGCGCTCATGACCTGCCCGTCGGCCACGTAGTTGCGCCAGGTGCCGTCGGCGAGGAAGGCGGGTTCGGCGAGCCGCTCGGTGACGGTGACCGGGGTGGGGAAGATCGGCAGGAGCGCGGCGGCGAACGCCACGGCCCACGCGCCCCGGGCCCACCAGCGCAGCCCGCGGGCGGCGAGGTTGTCCGCGAGCAGGGCCAGCAGAATGCCCGCCACGCAGCCGACGACCAGGGCGAACCGGGCCGGCAGGGCCGCGTCGAAGATCGGCCAGTGGACCAGCGGCGCGTACAGGAGGGGAATGTCGTGGTGTTCGGTGCCGAACCAGTTGAGACGCGGGCCCAGCGACAGCAGCAGGAAGAACAGCCCGATGAGGACGAGCGCGCGCAGGATCACCCTGCGGGAGCGCGCCGCCCGGTGCCGGAGCAGGAACACGGCGGCGACGGTGAGCAGCAGCAGCGGGATGCCCAGGAAGGAGGCGCCCTCGGTGGCGTTGGAGGCCAGGTCGCCGCGGTCGAGGCCGAGGGCGCCGGCCAGCGACTGTTCCGGCCACATCAGGTAGCCGCCCAGGTCCTCGACGTAGTTGCGCTGGTTGTAGCCGGTGCCCAGGAACGATCCGATGCCCGCGAAGTGCATGTAGAGCGGGTAGGCGAGCACGGTGAGCGCGACGCCCGCGCCGACGGCGACCGCGCCCAGGGCCCGCGGTGCCGCGCGCAGGGCCTCGCGCCAGTTCTCCCGGGACAGCGTCCACACCAGCACGAGGATGACCGCCACGAGCGCGATGGAGACCAGCATCTCGGCGGCGATCGAGAAGCCGACGGCCATGAGCAGGCCCAGCACGATGCCGTCGAGGAACGGGCGCCGGGTGGTCCGCAGGCGCAGCACGCACCAGAAGACCGCGGGCGCCAGCCAGCCGGCCGTCCAGTTGAGATGGCCATTGGCGTGCGAGATCCAGCCCGGGGTGAAGCCGCAGACCAGCGCGCCGAGCAGCGCCGCGCCGCGGTGGGTGACGAGACCGCGGCGCAGCAGCAGGTACCAGGCGAAGGCGGAGCCGCCCAGGTTGAGCGTGAGGATCGTCACGTACGTGACCGCGGGGCCGGCCAGGATCGTCAGCGGTGCGAACAGCACGGCGTACACGGTGATCGAGGTGTTCGCCGCCAGGTTGACGCCGTCCGGGGCGTTCATCAGCGTCGCGTAGTACGGGTCCAGTCCGTGCCGCAGAATCTGCGGGCCGTACCCGAGCAGCCACTCGAAGAACGCGTGGTCACCCTCGTTGTGGCCGATCCCGTGCCGGAACGGGTCGGCCCAGATCCGGGACGTGACCCAGGCGCCCAGGCCCAGGCAGACCAGCGCGGCCAGAACGTCGCGTGGCCAGGTGGTGACGCGCCGCGGGGCCGCCTGCGGCGCCGGCGTCACGGTTTCGGGGAGGGCGGGAGCGAGAACCACGCGCAGAAGTTAGCAGGCCCGTTTCTCAGTTCGCCGTCGCGCGGGGCACCGGGTCCACGCCCGGCCGGACACGCCACACGGAGACGTCGCCCACCTGTTCCGGCGTACCCAGCAGGTCTGTCGCCATCGACTCCACGACGCCGTGGAACAGCTCGGAGTGCGAGCCGGTGATCCGCTGCGGCAGGAACACCGCCTGCACTCCCCAGTAGGCGAAGTCGGCCCGCGCCTGGTCACGGTAGAAGTCGTCGATCGCGACCTGCTCGCCGTAGTAGGCGGCGCGGAAGAACATCCAGTCGGTCTGCCGCATCTGCGCGCCGATCCGGCCGGTGCCCTCCGGCCCGCCCGGCCCGAGGAAGTAGCCGGCCGGGATCCGGAACTGGGTGCCGCCGCGCGCCATCGTGTAGGCCTGCCAGCGCTGCCCGTCGGCGGTGTCCGTGGTCGCGAACGGCAGCGCGGTCAGCACGCCGTCGTCGGTCACGTAGTCGCGCCAGAGGCCGTCGGCGATGAAGCGGGGTTCGGGGGCGCGTTCGGCGGTCACGATCGGCAGCGGGATCAGGGGCACCAGGGCCATCGTGTACGCGGCGGCCCAGACCGTGTGCACCTTGACGGACGGGTACGGAGGGGTGAGCAGCCGGTCGGTGAGCAGGGCGAGCATGATGCCGATGACCGCGGCCACCACGAGCGCGTACCTCGCAGGCAGTGCCGAGTCGAACAGGGGCAGGTGCATCAGCGCCGCGTACGGGAGCTTGGTCTGGGTCAAAGGCCCGTCCCACTTGAGGCCGGGACCCCACGAGAGCACCATGAATACCGCACCGACGGCGGTGATCGCGGCCAGCGTCGCGCGCCGGCCGGGTGCCGCGTGCCGCCAGAGCAGCGCCAGCGCCGCGATCATCAGCAGCATCAGCGGGCCGCCGAAGTAGGACGTCTCCTCGGTCGGGTTCGGGGCCAGGTCGCTGCCGTAGCCGAGCCAGGCCGCCACCGACTGCGTCGGATACTCGAAGTAGGCGCGGACGTCCTCGGCGTAGTGATACTGGTTGAAGCCGGTGCCGGTGAACGTCCGCGGCCCGCCGAAGTGCATGTAGAGCGGGTAGGCGAGCAGCGCGCCGCCGACCACCGCGCCCACGCCGAGCGCCGCCAGCACGGTCGGTGCGGCGGCCCGGGCCTCGGCGCGGGTCGCGGGCATCAGCGACCAGACGGCCACGAATACGCCGCTGGCCAGCGCGATGAAGAACAGCCCCTCGGCCGCGATGGAGAACCCGATCGCGAGCAGCACCCCGAGCAGGATGCCGTGCCGCAGCCACCGCCCGGGCTCGCGCAGCTTGAGCACGCACCAGAGCACGACGGGCGCGACCCAGCCCGCGGACCAGTTCAGATGCCCGTTGGCGTGCGACACGAAGCCCGGCGCGAACCCGATGAACAGCCCGCCCAGCGCCGCGGCGACCGGGTTCTTGACCAGCCAGCGCAGCAGGAACAGGTACCAGGCGAACGCCGCCCCGGCCAGGTTGAGCGTCAGGATCGTCACGAAGCTCACCTGCGGCCCGGCCAGGAACGTCAGCGGCGAGAACAGCACGGTGTAGACCGTGATCGATGTATTGGCGGCCAGATTCACCCCGTCGGGCGCGTTCATCAGCCACGTGTAGAACGGGTCCGACCCGTGACTGAGCGTGTACACCCCGTAGCCGAGCAGCCATTCGAAGAACGCCTGGTCACCCTTGTTCGCCGCGACGACGTGCTCGGCCGGGTTGCGCCACAGGCCACTGAACTCGTACGTGGCGAGGGCCAGCGCGATCAGCGCGACGACCA
>CAKUMG010000732.1 GCA_934667465.1 uncultured Actinoplanes sp.
CCGCCGCCAGCGCCGCCCTGCTGCCCGCACTGCTCGGGGCGGACGGCCCGCGCCGCTATCTCGTCCTGCTGCAGAACCTCGCCGAGGTGCGCGCCACCGGCGGCATGCCCGGCGCCTACGTGGTGCTGCGGACCGACCGGGGCATCGTCGAGATCGCCGACCAGGGCACGGCCGCGGCCGACCTGCGCACCTTCGACGCCCCGGTGCTGCCGCTGCGCGACGCCGACGAGGCGCTCTGGACGGACAAGCTCGGCCGGTTCCCGGCGAACGTCAACCTCACCCCGGACTTCCCCACCGCCGCGGCGCTGGCGCGCGAGATGTACCGGCGGCGCACCGGGCAGGCCGTCGACGGCGTGCTCGCCACCGATCCGGTCGCCCTGGGCCACCTGCTCTCGGCGATCGGTCCCGTGCCGGTGCCCGGCGGGACGACGCTGACCGCCGGGAACGCCGCGGCCGTGCTGCTGTCGCGGACCTACGCCCAGCGGGACGCCCCGGACGACCAGGACCGGTACTTCGCCGCGGCGGCCAAGGCGGTGTTCCAGGCCGTGATGCGGCGCCCGCTGGAGCCCACCGCGGTGCTGGACGCGCTGGCGACGGCCGCGGGCGAACGGCGCCTGCTCGTGTGGAGCGCGCGGCCGGCGGAGAACCGGCCGATCGCGGGCACGGTGCTGGCGGGCACGCTGCCGGCGAGCGACGGCACCGACCCGACCGTCGGCGTGTTCCTCAACGACGGCAGCGGGGCGAAACTCGTTTACTACCTGACCCGGGCCGCGGCCGTCGCGGTCGGGCCGCGCTGCCGTCGCGACGGACGGCGCGAGGTGACACTCACCGTCACGCTGGGCTCGACGGCGCCGGCGTCGGGACTACCGGCGTACGTGCTGGGTCTGGGGTTGTCCGGTGACCCGTACACGGTCCGCACGAACGTCTCGGTCTACAGCCCGACCGGCGGTGCCATCGCCGGGATGCGCCTGCGCGGGCGGCCCACCGGGTTCAAGTCGGGCCAGGACCGCCGGCGGGCGGTCGGCATCACGACCGTGGACCTGCCGCCCGGCAGCCGGGCCACCCTGGAGGTCACGATGCTGACCGGGGTTCCTGCGGGCGGCTACGGGGGCAGGGTGACGCCACGGCTGCGCACGACGCCGGGAATCGGGCCCTGGGAGCAATCGGTGCGATCGGCGGACGGATGCACCAGCACTCGGTAGCGTCAGGACGAAGGAGAAATTCATATGCATCTGCCGTAATTGTCAGGGGAGATTGTGCGCTTTCATCGCATCGTGGCGTTGTTCGCCGCCACCGCCGCCGCCGTCCTCGTCATGCCGGGCATCGCCCACGCGGAGCCCTACCCCGCCGGGCCGCCGGCCTCCTCCGTGTCGGACGGCGTCGTCTCCGGCGGCGGGACCGTCGTCTTCTCCGGCAAGGGCTTCGATCCGTACGAGGACATCCGCATCTCGGTCTCGTACGGGTCCTCCGACTCCGCCGCGGCCGACCGCACCGGCGCCGGGGGCTTCTACCCGGCCGCGATGGAGCTGGCCCGGCGTGTCACGCTCTCGACCACGGCCACCGCGGCCGGCACCTTCAGCATCTCGGTGCCGCTGAGCCGGGTCGGTACCGCGACGCTGCGGGCGACCGGGCTCTCCTCCGGGGTGACCGTCGCCGAAAGCGTCAAGGTGCTTGCCGAGGACTCCTCCGAGGAGCCGGACGACTCGGACGACTCGAACGACGCCGGGGACGCCGACGACACGGCCGCGCTGCCGCGGACCGGGCCGGGCGGGACGCCGATGCTGATCGCGCTGGTCGCAGGGACCGGGGCCGTGCTCCTCGGGACCGCGCTGCTGCTGCTCGTCCGGGGGCGGCGCCGCAGCCTGTGACCTCTGCTTCGTCGTACGGCCGGCCCCGCTTCCCGGGCCGGCCGTACTGCCGTCTTCAGGGGCTGCCGCTGGGTACGTAGCCGCCGGCTTGCAGCGCGAACATGGTGGCGTAGTGTCCGCCCGCGGCCAGCAGCGTGTCGTGGTCGCCCTCCTCGGCGACCCGGCCGCCGGCCAGCACGACGATCCGGTCGGCGGTGCGCACGTTCGCCAGGCGGTGGCTGATCACGATCACCGTCCGGCCGGCGAACAGGTCCCGGACCGTCTCGAACAGCTCGTGCTCGGCGCGCGGATCCAGGGCGGTCGCCGGCTCGTCCAGGATGACCAGCGGCGCGGCGCGGTGGAACGCGCGGGCCAGGGCGATCCGCTGCCACTGGCCGTCCGACAGGCCGGTGCCTGCGACGTACTCGCTGCTCAGCGGGGTGTCGTAGCCGCCGGGGAGGGCCCGGATCACGTCGTGTGCCCCGGCGAGGCGGGCGGAGTGCCGGATCGCGGCGCGCTCGTGCGGCGTACCGGTGGTGAAGGATCCGGGGGCGATGTTGTCGGCCGCGGGCAACGCGTAGCGGACCGGGTCGGCGAACAGCACGGTGACCTGCTCCCGGACGGACGCGGGGTCGCAGGCGGCCAGGTCGGTGCCGTCCCAGGCGATCCGGCCGGTGTCCGGCGCGTGCAGGCCGGCCAGCAGCATGGCGAGGGTGGACTTGCCGGAGCCGTTCTCGCCGACCAGGCCGACGACCTCGCCGCGGCGCAGGGTCAGGTCCACCCCGTCCAGCGACGGCCGGGCCGCGCCCGGGTATCGGAAGCCGACACCTTCGGCGCGGAGCACGGCGAAGCCGGCGGGGGCCGCGATCGTGGCCGGCTCGGCTCCCCCGGCGGGCTCGGCGGCCGCTGCGGCGAAGCGGTGCAGGTCGTCGAGGAACAGCTTGCTCTCGTAGAGGCTGCCGGCGGCGATGAACACCTGCTCGAGCCGGGTGCCGAGCAGCTTGACCGCCAGCACCGCGGCACCGGCGTCTGCCATGGACAGCGTCCCCCGCAGCAGCGCGGCGACCAGCAGCACCAGCGTGACGGCGGTGGCCACCGCGGTGAGCGCACTCGCGGCCGCCGCCTGCCGGTGCCGCCGGTTGACCAGCGTGCGCAGGCCGGCCAGGTGCTCGTCGCAGGCTCGGTCGTAGCGGGACCGCAGCGGCCCGGCCAGGGCGTAGGCGCGGACCTCGCGCGCCTCCCGGTGGCCGGTGAGTACGCCGCGCAGGTGGTCCCGCAGCCGTGCCGACGGGCTCTGCCCGACCGCGAAGGCGAACTCGGCCGCGCCGCCGCGCCGCGACACCAGCAGCAGCGGCAGCCCGGCGGCCAGCAGCGCCGGCGGAAGCAGCGGGTGCAGGGCCAGCAGGGCCAGCGCCAGCACCCCGATCGCCGCCGCAGCGCCGAGCAGCTGCATCAGGGCGGTGGTGACCAGCAGCGGGCGTGCCACGGCGTTCGCCCGCACCCGCTGCAGCTGGTCGGCGAACGCGGGCTCGTCGAAGCGGCGCAGCGGGACCGAGGTGGTGACGGCGAGGATCCGGTCGTGGACCGCCCGCTGGGCCAGCTCGCCGAGCAGCCGGTTCTGCAGCGCCAGGGCGGGCGCGGCGAACCCGGCCACGGCAGCCGCCACGGCCAGCGACGCCAGCGGCGCGACGGCCGCCCGGACTCCGGCCGCACCCGTCTGTGCGGCGAGAACGGCGTCGAGCGCCTCCCTGCCGAGCAGCACCTGGGCACCGAGCAGGGCTGCCGTCAGCAGGTGGAGTCCGATGACCGCGGCGGCGCGGCCCGGGGCAGCCCGGTGCACCAGCGAGATGGCCAGGTGGGTGGTCGACGCCAGCCGCGTCAGCGCGCCGACAAATAGGTTGATAAGCCGCACTGCTAGACAGTAAGGCAGATTCTCGAGCGAAGTGGAGCAGCCGATGTGGAGTATCGACCCCGACGCCGTGCGCTGGCATCTGGTGGAGGACGAGGTGATGGCCCTGGACACCGCGCGCGGGGACGCGATCACGGTCGCCGCGCTGCTCAACGACGCCGACGCCCTGGCCCGCATCGGCGGCGCTCCCTACCTGCA
>CAKUMG010000733.1 GCA_934667465.1 uncultured Actinoplanes sp.
CAGCCGCTCGGCGACGCGCTCGAGGTCCGCGCGGTCGGCCAGGTCGGCCGGGAGGACCTCGGCGTGCACGCCCGCGGCGGCGCGGAGCTGCGCGGCCAGGCGCTCCAGGCGCTCCCCGTCGCGCGCGACCAGGACGACGTCGTGCCGGGCGGTGGCGAGCTGCCACGCGAACTCGAGCCCCAGCCCGGAGCTGGCGCCCGTGATCAGTGCGGTTCCCATGCGGACCACCCTACGGTCGCCGACCCGCGGTCGCCCGGGTGTCCGACGGGCGGTTCCGCGGCTGTCGGGACCGGCCGGTAGCGTGCCGGTCATGCGCCTCGCCACCTGGAACGTGAACTCGGTCAAGGCCCGGCTCCCGCGGCTGCTCGAGTGGCTGGAACAGAGCGCCCCCGACGTGCTGTGCCTGCAGGAGACCAAGGTCGCCGACGACGGCTTCCCCGCCGCGGAGGTCGCGTCGCTCGGCTACGAGACCGCCGCGTACGGGCAGGGTCGGTGGAACGGTGTGGCGATCCTCTCCCGGATCGGCCTCGCCGACGTCGAGCGCGGCTTCCCCGGCGAGCCCGGCTATCCCGACCCCGAGGCGCGGGCGATCTCCGCCACCTGCGGCGGGATCCGTTTCACCTCGGTCTACGTGCCCAACGGGCGTACGCCCGAGGACCCGCACTACGCGTACAAGCTGCAGTGGTTCGCGGCCCTGCACGCCGCGGTGGCCGCGCGCAAGGGCCCGGCCGTGGTCCTGGGCGACTTCAACGTCGCCCCCGCCGACGAGGACGTCTGGGACATCGGGGTCTTCGCCGGCTCCACCCACGTGACCCCGCCCGAGCGCGACGCCCTCGCCGCGCTGCGGGAGACCGGGCTGGTCGACGTCGTGCCGCGGCCGCTCAAGGGTGACCGCCCGTTCACCTACTGGGACTACCGGGCGGGCATGTTCCACCAGAACAAGGGCATGCGGATCGATCTGGTCTATGCCACCCCGGAGGTCGCCGGTGCGGTGACGGATGCGCTGGTGGACCGGGAGGCCCGCAAGGGCAAGGGGCCCTCCGACCACGCGCCCGTGGTGGTCGACACCGATCCCGCCGCGGAGTTCTGAGCAGCGCTGTTCCACCTGCTGTGCGGCGTTGTTGTCATATGGGGCGCGTACTGTATGAGGACTGACGTGCTTCACACCGGCGAATGAGGAAAGGAGGCACCGACGTGACGACTCAGCTGCCCACCCAGGTCAGCAGGAAGCAGGCCGCGCCCGCGGTGCCCGCTCCCGCGCCGGCACTGCTGCGGGCCGCGCTCGACGCCTCGATCGAGGCCGTCGTGCTGTGCGCGGCCGACGACCACACCGTGCTGCTCGTCAACGGCGCGGCCGCGGCCCTGGTCCCGGGGCTCGTCCCGGGCATCGCGCTGCCCGGCGGCCCGCTGCCGGCCCTGGCCGAGGCCACGCTCGGCGGCGCGCGCGACTTCGACGACGAGTTCGCCGGGCGGCAGCTGCGCGGTGAGCGCCGCGACCTCGACCCCGGCCACTACGCGTGGTACCTGCGGGACACCACCGAGGAGGTGCGGCGCGCGGCCCAGTTCGAGCAGGAGCGGGTGCGCACGGCGTTCCTCGCCGAGGCCGGGCGGCGGCTCTCCGCGTCGCTGCACGGGCGGCGCGTGCTGCGTACGACGCTGGAACTGGCGGTCTCGCAGCTGGCCGACGCCGCCTTCGTGATCCTGCCCGCGCGGCGGCGGCAGAGCGAGTGGATGCGGCTGGTCCGGGACGGGAGCGTCGAGGAGGGCTCGCTGCGCGAGCGGCTGCTGAGCGAGGTGCCCGGCCTGGAGGAGGCGCTCGCCGGCTTCCCGCCGATCCCGAGCCGCTGGCTCGACGCGTCCCAGCTGCCCGGCTGGCTGCTGCCCGAGGGTCTCGGCCCGGTCGGCGCGATCATGGTCATCCCGCTGCCCGGCGCCGCCGAGCCCGCGGGCGCCCTGATCCTGGCCCGCCGCGGCGCCGACGGCGCCTTCTCCGCCGAGGACGAGATGCTGGCCCGCATCTTCGCCGCCCGGGCCGGTGGGGCCATCTCCGCCGCGGCGCTCTATCGCGAGCAGGTGGAGACGACCGCGATCCTGCAGGCCGACCTCCTGCCGCCCGAGCTGCCGCAGCTCGACGGCGTCGAGCTGATCGGCTCCTACCAGTCCGCGCACGACGAGATGCGGATCGGCGGCGACTTCTACGACGTCTTCGAGCCGACCGCCACCAGCGCCGACACCATGTTCGCGCTCGGCGACGTCTGCGGCAAGGGCCCCGAGGCCGCCGTGCTCACCGGCAAGATCCGTCAGACCCTGCGCGCCCTGCGCCTGGTCGAGGACGACCCCGCGACCATGCTGACGGTGCTCAACACGGCGCTGCTCGGCTCCGGCCGCCAGCACCGCTTCGTCACGATGGTCGTCGGCTCGGCCAGCCGCGCCGAGCACGGCCGGGTCCGGCTGACCCTCGCCACCGGCGGCCACCCCGCGCCGCTGGTCCTGCGGCACGACGGCACGATCGAGGCGGTCCCGGTCCGGGGCACGCTGATCGGCGTCGTCCCGGACATCTCGGTCCACCCCGCGACCGTCGAGCTGGCCCCCGGCGAGACGTGCCTGCTGTTCAGCGACGGGCTCCTCGAGGCCCGGGGCGGCCCGACCGGCCAGGAGCAATACGGCGAGGAGCGGCTGCGCGCCGCCCTGTCCAGCTGCCGCGGCATGCCCGGCGAGGCCGCCGTCGAGCGGATCCGCCAGCTCGTCTCCGACTGGGTGCACGGCGGCGTCCGCGACGACATCGCCATGCTCGCCGTCCGGGCACCCTCGCGCACGCAGCTGCGGTCCATGGACACCGGCATCCCGGCCGGGTCCCCGTTCGCCATCGACGCCCGGCGGGGTGACCGGAGGGGACGCAGCCGCTGATGACCGCCTCCTCCACGACTGCTACCACCACCGGTTCCGTCGATCCCGGGCTCGCCGCACGCTTCCTGGAACTGGTCAGTGACGGCGACGAGTACGGCGCCATCGAGATCGCCTCCGGTCTGCTCGACGCCGGTGTCCCGCCGCAGCGCATCATGCTCGACCTGATCGCCGGCACCCAGCGCCGCGTCGGCGAGCTGTGGGCCGCCAACGAGTGGTCCGTCGCCCGCGAGCACGCGGCCACCGCCATCAGCGAGCGCGTCCTGGGCGCCGTCGCCGCGCGCACCACCGTCCGCCCCACCCGCGGCCGGATCACGATCGCCTGCGTCGACGGCGAATGGCACGCCCTGCCGGTCCGCCTGCTCGGCGAGATGCTCCGCCTCGACGGCTGGCGCGTCGACTTCCTCGGCGCCAACGTCCCCGGCCCCCACCTGGTCACCCACCTGCACCAGACCGGCCCCGACGCGGTCGCCCTGAGCTGCATGCTGGCCACCCGCCTCCCCCGCGCCCACGCCGCCGTCACCGCCTGCCGCTCGGCCGGCATCCCGGTCATCGCCGGCGGTCCCGGCTTCGGCCCCGACGGCCGCTGGGCCCACCGCCTCGGCGCCGACGCCTGGGCGGCCACCGCCGAGGACGCGGTCGACCGCCTCGCCACGAACTGGCCCCCGATCGTCGGCGACCCCTACGCCACAGCCTTCCTGGGCGACGACGAATACACCTACGTCGCCCGCCACCGCGGCGAGCTGGTCCAGACGGCGCTGAGCAGGCTGACGGCCACCCACCCGCCGGCGGCCGGCTACGACCAGCGCCAGCGCGACTCCACGGGCGAAGACATGGGCCACATCGTCGACTTCCTGGCGGCCTCCCTCTACGTCGGCGACCAGGCCGTCTTCACCGACTTCATCGACTGGACCCGCGCGGTCCTCGAGGCCCGCGGGGTGCCGCCGGTGGCGCTGGGCGCGGGCCTGCGCCTCGTCGCGGACCAGCTCCGCGACTACCCCACCGCCACGGCGACGCTCCAGGCCGGCCTGACCCGCTGCGACC
>CAKUMG010000734.1 GCA_934667465.1 uncultured Actinoplanes sp.
GGCGACGTGGCACTGACCGCCTACGTCGTCCCGGCCGCCGCCGCGGACATTCCGGGCGGCGGTGCGCAGCCTCCGGGCGGCGGTGCGCAGCCTCCGGGCGGCGGTGCGCAGCCTCCGGGCGGCGCCGCGACCACCCCGGCCGCGCTGGCGGAGGCGCTCGGCGTGGACTTGCCCGCCTACATGGTCCCGGCATCGTGGGTGCTGCTCCCGGCACTGCCCCTGAACGGCAACGGCAAAGTGGACCGGGCCGCCCTGCCCTCGCTCGCCACGGGCGGGCTAGCCTCGCCCGCACCCCCGCTCGCCACGCTCGAGGAGCGCCTGCACGAGTTGTGGCGCGCGGAGACCGGCCGTACGAGCGAAGCCGTTGATCAATCGTTCTTCGCCGCGGGCGGACACTCCCTCGGCGCCGTGCGCCTGCTCAACCGCATCCGGGCCGAGTTCGGGCATTCCCCGAGCGTCCTGGACTTCCTCCGGCACCCAACGATCCGGCACCTGACCGAACTGCTGGGGGCCACGGATCCGGCACCGGACGACAACGAGGCGAGCGAGGTCGAACGCAGCGCCCCCGCAAGCGTCGTGCAAGCACGCCAGCGCGCAAGCACCCTGGCCAGCGACGTCCCCAGTGTGCTCACCATCGCCGTACGCTTCGCCCTCGAAGGCCCCCTCGACCGGCCCGCCCTGCAGCGTGCCGTGACCGCGCTGGCCGAGCGCCACCCCGCCCTGCGGACCCGCTACACGCTCGAGGACGGCGAGGTCCTCCAGCAGGTGCTGCGCCCGCGCCCGGTCCCGCTGCCCGAGAGCGCGGCCCCGGCCGAGCAGTGGGCCGCGCAGCCGTTCGCCCTCGACGAGGAACCCGGCTTCCGCGTCCAGCTCCTGACCGGGCAGGACACCACGGAGCTGCTGCTCGCCGTGCATCACGGCGTCTGTGACGGCTGGTCGCTGGGCGTCCTGACCGAGGACCTGGCCGAGCTCTACCGTGCCGCCCGCGACGGCACGCCCGCGAACCTCCCCGCCCCGGCCGCCGACTTCCTCGACTTCGCCGCGTGGGAACGTGCCTATCTCGCGGACCCGGCGACGAAGGAGGCCCTCGCCGAGTGGGTGGAACGGACCGGCCCGGGCCTGCGCCGCCTGGTGTTGCCTGCCGACCACCCCCGTGGCGGCACATTGTCGCGGGCCGGTGCGGCGCACTACACGACGCTGAGCGCCGATCTCATGAGCAGAGTCACCTCGTACGCGGCCGCGCGCGGCACGACCCCGTACGCGGTCCTGGCAGCGGCGTTCGCGTGGCTGGCGCACCAGCTCACCGGGGCGGCGAGTGTCCCGCTCAACTCGACGGTCGCGAACCGGCCGGACCCGCGCTACGACCGGGTGGTGGGGGTGTTCGCGAACGCGTCGTGGCTGGTGATCCCGGTGGCGGGTGCGCATAGTCTCGACGACCTGGTGGCGCGGGCGACCGGGGCGAACTGGGAGATGCTGGCGCTGCAGTCGGTGCCGTCGCGGGTGCAGACGGCGGCGCTGGGGGAGGCGTTCCGCGGGCCGGAGCGGGTGTACTTCGCGATGCTCGACGAGGGGGAGACGGTCCTGCGGCTGCCGGGGCTCGCGCCGGCGCCGCTGCGGCACATCGCGTTGCCCGGGTCGCGCGGGGATCAGGCGTGGCAGCTGCAGGCTGTGCCCGGCGGCGCGTACGAGCTGGAAGTGCTCTATGCCACGGCGTTGTTCGAGGAGGCGACGGTGGCGCGCTGGGCCGCCCGTTATGTGGCGCTGCTGAGCGGCGCGCTGGCCGACCCGGCGGCGCCGCTGCCCGGTACCGGATCGAACCCCGGCGGTGATACCAAGGAACGGTGACCGATGATGCCGCGGCAACGCCGCCCGCCGACCCCTTCACCGACCTGACCGCCTTCGCCGCGCTGCCGCGGGTGGCCGGGCTGCGGCTCGCGCCGGACGGCGGGCGCGCGGTCGTGGGGGTCGAGACGCCCGGGCCGAGGAACAGCAGCTATGTGCGGGCGTTGTGGGAGGTGGACCCCGAGGGGGTGCGGCCGGCGCGCCGGCTGACCCGCAGCGACAAGGGCGAGTCGGTGGCCGGGTTCACGCCCGGCGGTGACCTGCTGTTCGTGTCGTCGCGGACCCGGCCCGGCGCGGCGGAGGACGAGGAGCCTTCGGCGGCGCTGTGGATCCAGCCGGCCGGCGGGGGTGACGCCCGGGTGCTGGCGGACCCGCCCGGCGGGGTGCGCGGCGTCGTGGTCAGCGCGGCCGGGACGGTGCTGCTCGGCTCGGACCTGCTGCCGTCGTCGCGCGACCTGACGCAGGACCGGGCCGCCCGCAAGGCGCGCAAGGAGGCCGGGGTCGCCGCGATCCTGCACGAGGAGTACCCGGTCCGCCGCTGGGACCACGACCTGGGGCCGGCCCGGACCCGGCTGTTCGCGGCGGCGCTGCCTTCCGGGGACACCGGCATTCTGGAGCTGCGGGACCTGACCGGGCACGCCGGGCGGGCGCTGCTGGACGACGAGGCGGAGTGGGACCTGAGCCCCGACGGGCGTACGGCGGTCAGCACCTGGGCCGTCGCCGAGCCGGCCGGGTCGCAGCGGCAGACGCTCGTCGCGATCGACACCGGCACCGGTGAGCGGCGGGTGCTCGCCGCCGGCGAAGGGTTCGACTATGCGGGCCCGCGGATCTCACCGGACGGCTCACAGGTGGCGGTGGTCGTGCAGCGCCGGACCACGGCGGAGGACCCGGGCTTCTCGTGGGTGGGCCTCGTTCCGCTCGCCGGGGGTGAGGTGCGGCCGCTGACGCAGGCGTGGGACCGGGTGCCGGGTTCGCTGCGGTGGCTGCCGGACGGGTCGGCGCTGGTCGTGACCGCCGACGACCGGGGCCGGTCGCCGCTGTGGCGGGTCGACGCGGCGAGCGGGCAGGTGCGGCGGCTGACCCCGGACCACGGCGCCTACACCGATCCGGAGGTCACGCCGGACGGCCGCTGGGTCGTCGCGCTGCGTTCGGCCGTGGACGGTGCGCCCGCCCCGGTGCGGGTCGCGCTGGACGGGGATCCGCAGGTCACGCCGCTGCCGGGCCCGGCGGAGCCGCTGCCCCTGCCCGGGCGCCTGGAGGAGATCGAGTCGACTGCCGCCGACGGTACGCCGCTGCGGTCCTGGCTCGCGCTGCCGGAGGGCGCGACGCCCGGGGCGCCCGTACCGTTGCTGCTCTGGGTGCACGGCGGGCCCAAGAGCTCGTGGAACTCCTGGTCGTGGCGGTGGAACCCGTGGCTGGCCGTGGCGCGGGGCTACGCGGTGCTGCTGCCCGACCCGGCGCTGTCCACCGGCTACGGGGTGGAGTTCCTGCGTCGCGGCTGGGGCCGGTGGGGTGACGCGCCGTACACGGACCTGATGGCGCTGACCGACGCCGCCGAGGCCCGCCCCGACATCGACGCGACCCGCACGGCGGCGCTGGGCGGCTCGTTCGGCGGCTACATGGCCAACTGGATCGCGGGCCACACCGGCCGGTTCCGGGCGATCGTGACGCACGCGTCGCTGTGGGCGCTGGAGCCGTTCGCGGGTGCGACCGACGCGTCGTACTACTGGACGCGGGAGATGACGGCCGCGATGAGCGCGGAGCATTCCCCGCACCGCTTCGCCGGGTCCATCACCACGCCGATGCTGGTCATCCACGGTGACAAGGACTATCGCGTGCCGATCGGGGAGGGGCTGCAGCTGTGGTGGGCGCTGCAGTCGCAGTCGCCCGCGGCCGGTGCGCACAAGTTCCTCTACTTCCCGGACGAGAACCACTGGATCCTCAAGCCCGGTCACGTCCCGGTCTGGTACGCCACGGTGTTCGCGTTCCTGGACCACCACGTCCTCGGCCGGGAGTGGGAGCGCCCCGTGCTGCTCGGCTGAGCGGGGGCCGGCGGAGGCGCGGCCCATCAGGCCGTGCCCCCGCCGGCCCTCAGAC
>CAKUMG010000735.1 GCA_934667465.1 uncultured Actinoplanes sp.
GTGCACGCCGTCGCTGGTCGGGCTGATCGCCATGCTCGGCGGCGCGCTGCCCGCGGCGCCGCGGATCGCGCTGCGCGACACCGCCCGCAACCGGGCCGCCTCGGCGCCCGCGGTCTCCGCCGTGATGGCCGCGGTGGCCGGCACCGTCGCGATCGGCGTCTACCTCACGAGCTCCACCGCCCAGCAGGCCGAGAACTACCGGGCCTCGCTGCCGCCGGGCTACGTCGCCGTCTCAACGGACCCGGACACGATGGACGCCGCGCGCGCCGCCCTGGCCGGGGCGCTGCCGGAGGCCCCGCTCACCGAGATCTCCCAGGTCGTCTGCCCGGGCGGGACGTCGACCGCGTGCGGGGTGATCCCGGTCCGGGCAGCCGCCCAGGTCTGCCCCGGCGAGGAGACGGAACCATCCACGCGGGCGGAGATCGATGCGCTGCGGGCCGACCCCCGCTGCGCGGAGCAGCACATCACCCAGAGCTTCGTCTACACGCCGTTCTCCTCCGTGGTCGGCGGCCGCGACACGCTGGTGGCCCTCACCGGCGCCACCGGCGACGACCTGGACCGGGCGGTCGCCACCCTGGACCGGGGCGGCGTCGTCGTCTCCGACCCGTTCCTGCTCGACGACGACGGCCTCGCCACAGTGGCGCTCCCCCGGGAAAACACCGGCGCGGACGGTACGGACGCGCCCTCGTCGGAGGAGTGGAAGGTGCCCGGCTACCTGCTGGAAGCGGGACCGTACGGGGCCGGCACCGTCGTCCCCCCGTCCCTGGCCCGACGGGCCGGCTTCGACGTGGCCGCGGCCGGTTACGCCGCCGCCACCCCCTCGGCCCCCTCGGTCGCCACCGTCGACCGGCTCGACGCGGCCCTGGACGCCGCCGGGATCCAACCCGCCTTCGTGGAACGCGGCCCGGACAACACCACCAACCCGATGCTGTACCTGCTGGCGGTGGCCTCGGTGCTGATCACCCTCGGCGCGGCGGGCATCGCCACCGGGCTCGCCGCCGCCGACGGGCGCGCCGACCTGTCCACGCTGGCCGCGATCGGCGCCGCGCCACGGGTCCGGCGGCTGCTGTCGCTGAGCCAGTCCGGGATGATCGCGGGCCTGGGGTCGGTGCTCGGCGTGGCGGCGGGGATCGCGTCGGGCTTCACCGTCCTGACCGCGGTCGACGCGAGCCGCGCGGGTGAGTGGCCGGCGCCGACGCCGTACCCGCTGGTCGTGCCGTGGATGAATCTGCTGCTCGTCCTGGCGGCACCCTTGATCGCCATGCTCGGGGCGGGGCTGCTCACCCGCTCGCGCCTGCCGATCGAACGGCGGCGGCCCACGTGAACGGGTGCGGGGCTGCTCACCCGCCCCCGCCGCCCGCCCTGTCCGCGGCGCCGCGGCGGTATGGAGCGTCGGCGTTCCAGGGTTGCGCGGAGGGCGTGCTGCCCGCGCAGGCGGTGGCCACGTTGCGGGGCATCCCCGCCGAGCGCGCCGCGAGCGAGTTGCGCGACGCCGGCGTCGTCCCCGCCCGGCACCCGGTCGCCCGGGCGGACCCCGCGCAGTTGCCCGGCGCCGAGGTCGGCCTCGCCGCTCTGTGGCGGTAGGGCCCGGGGTGGGGCACGACGCGGACCGCGGGTACGGCCGGCGGCCCGTACCCGCGGGGTCTGCGGTAGGTGCGGCAGCAGCGGGAGCGGCCGGGGCCGCGGGTACGGTCGGCGGTCCGTACCCGCGGCATCGGTGGGCCCGGGTGGGGTCAGGAGCGGGGGCGGAATTCGTGGGCCAGGACGTACGCGGCGACGCCCTCGCCGAGGCGGACGCCGTCCACGTCGGCGGAGCGGAAGTGCACGCCGCCCCAGATGCGCGCCTCGACGACCTCGGCGGTGGCCTGCGAGAAGCTCGCGAACGCCCGGGTGGTGCCGGAGTCGGCGCTCGAGGCGCGGAACGGGATGTCGTCGCGCCCGAAGAACGCCCGGAACGCCGCCATGACCGCGCCGGTCGAGCAGCTGTGCCCGGACGGGTACTCGGGGAAGCCCGGCGTGACCAGCAGCGGCATCCACGCCGGGTCGGCGGTCGTGGCCGGGTTGCGGTCGGTGTCCGCGAGCTGGATCGCGGTGACCGGGCGCCAGAAACCCCACCGGCGCTTTTCGGTGAAGCACGCGATGGCGGCGTCGGCCTGCGAGACGTCGGCCATGGCGAACAGGCGGGCCGTGCGCAGCGGGTCGAGGCGCTGGCTGCTCGCCAGGTCGCGGCGGATCTCCCATTCGGACATCCGGCGGTCGTGCCACCACTTCGCGGACTCGGTCTGGTCCTGGGTGCGCACGGTGCTGGTGGCGCCGCCGAGCGCCTTGACCTCGTTGACCTCGCGCGCGTAGGCCGCGCTGGTCAGCCGCGGCGGTCCGGGTGTCGGGAACTGGCCGCCGGAGCGGATCGCGAACGGCCGCACGTCCGCGACCCAGGCGCCATCGGCGGTGAGGGTCGGCGGGGTGGGCCGCCAGCGGCCGGGCTGATCACTCACGGTCCAGACGGCGTCGCCGAAGGAGCCGTCGCCGGTGCGCGCGCGGATCATCGCGGCGGCCGTCCTCTCTCCCACGGCCACGCCGGCGCGTTCGGCGCGCCCGTCGGGGACGGCGGCGAGCGCTGCGTCGTACCGCGCGGTCAGATCGGCGGACTGCGCCGGAAACTGCCAGACCAGCACGCCGTACGCGGCAGCGGCCACAGCCGCGTCGACGGAGGCGCCCCGGTCGGCGCGGGGCGCGGTCAGGTACGGCTCGTACGGCGTGCCGGCGATCGCGTTGAGCGCGTCGTAGACGGCACCGGACACGGCGGCGAAGCTGCGCCCGGCGACGTACGGGGGCTGCCGGGCCACCTCGTAGATCGCGTTCTGGGCGTTGAGGTGCCACGCGACGACCGGGTTGGGCCTCGCCGGCGCAGCTGCCGCCGGGGCGGCCGCCAGGGTGCCGGTCAGAGCGGCGGCGGCCAGCGCGGCGGCCGTACGGGATCGTGTCATCGGAGCCTCCCCGTCAGGATCCTCGGCGCCCGCCACGGGGCCCGAGTGCAGGGCCGGCGGCGGGCTGCGCGGCCGGATGGCCGGCGCGGCCAGCGTGACCCCGCCGGGCCGCGACGGGCAAGACATCGACATGCGGGTATGTCCGGCGGTTTCGGGTCATGGGGTTCATGCATCTTTGACCGGATCGCGCCGGTCGGATCTTTCTTCGGGTACGTGACTAGCCGTACTGGCGTGATCGCGGAGATCCAGGCAGCATTGCGGGGTGTCCCAGCCGTCGCCCCTCGCACCCACCCGTCAGCGCGCGCAGGCCCTGGCCGACGCGGGCGATCCGCACCAGGCGGCCGCGCTGCTCGAGCACGCCGTCGAGCTGGGCAAGGTCAACCTGGGCGAGGACGACCCGGACGTGCTCGCCACCGCGCACCAGCTCGCCACGCTGCTGCGCCGGGGCGGGGACACGGGCGGGGCGCGGCGCGTGCTCGAGGAGGCGTACGCGGCCGGGCAGTGGCGGCTCGGCGACACCGATCCGCTGATCCTGGCGATCTCGTTCGAGCTCGGCATGGTCGCCGAGGAGATGGAGAACCGGCACGAGGCGCGGCGGGCGTTCGGGCGGGTGGCCGCGCACGGGCCCGGGGCGCTGGGCGCGGATCATGCGATGGTCGCGCATGCGCGGGGCTATCTGGGTGAGGACCCGCCTACCGTACGCATCGAGTTCTCCGATTCTCCGCGAACGGCTCCCCCGATCGTGCCCCGGCAGGCGCCCGCGCCATCGCTGCCGCCGGCCTCCGCGCCGCCCTTTACTCCGACCGCCTCGGTGCCGCCCTTCGCTCCGCCCGCTTCGGTGCCGCCCTTCACGCCGCCCGCGTCCGGGCCGCCTGCTTACGCGCCGCCCGCGTCCGCACCGCCCGGCTACGGGCCGCCCGCCTCCGCGCCGCCCGGTTATGG
>CAKUMG010000736.1 GCA_934667465.1 uncultured Actinoplanes sp.
GTGCCCGGCGCGCTCGTTCACGGGCCCCGCCGGTCGGGCCCGTGCGAGTGCCTCGATTCCCACCGGCTCGTGCCGCGGTCGGCGAGGTGCCCGGCGCGCGGCCCTCGTGCCGGCGCGTCCGTCCGCAAGGCGCTGAGCACGACGACCGGGTTCGCGTCGACGGCGACGCCCGCCGGCACCTCACGTCCGGCGTCGTCGCACCCGCGTCACGCCCGTCCACGGCCTGGACGGCGGCCCGGCGGCGGGCCCACCCATCGCCCGAGCCGGGCAGCCGGGCCCGCCGACAGGACGGGTCCGTCCCGCGGGCCGGGCCCGGGTCGTCAGATCTTGTCGCCGAGCTCGACCTGCGGCTTCGGCACGCGCATCCGGCGGAACGACAGCCCGCGCATGATGCCGTAGAGGTACAGCGAGCCCATCCGCTGCGTCGTGTCCGGGAAGCGCTCGGTGATGCGCTTCTTGATGCGGCGCGAGATCAGGATGCTGTCGATGATGACTGTGACGGCCAGCAGCGCCCACAGCAGGTTGGCCGCGAACTGGACCTGGATCGGCATCGCGCCCGTCGAGCCGATGAACACGATGATCGCGCCCGCGAAGAACCAGGTGCCCGCGGTGCGGCGGGAGTCGACGATGTCGCGGACGAGCCGGCGCTCCGGGCCCCGGTCACGGGCCAGCAGGTAGCGCTCGTCGCCGGCGCGCATGCCGGCCGAGGCCTCGGCGCGCTCGGCCTTCTGCCGGTCGCGCACCTGCTTGTAGGCCTCGCGGCGGTTCGCCGGGGGCTGCGCCGCGTCGTGCCGGCGCTGGCTGGTGGTGCGCTTCGGCGTCTGGACGCCGAGCTCCTTCTTGGAGGGCGTGTAGCCCTTCCGCGCGGGGTCGGCGGTGGTCGGCTCGGCGGTCACCGTCGAGGCGGTGTCGGCGACGAGATCGGCGGACTTGCGGCGAAACAGCGAGGGCACCCCCGCAGCGTAGCCAAGCCAGGTCACAAATCCGAAACCGCGCCTCCCGCCGGGAGGCGGGAGACGCGGTTCGTGATCATTCGGGTGCCGCCGAGCGTCAGATGCGCTCGGCGTGGGCGCCGAGGGCGGCGAGCTTGTTCTCGAAGTCCTCGTAGCCCCGGTTGATCAGGTCGACGCCGTAGACGCGGGACGTGCCCTCGGCCGCCAGGGCCGCGATCAGGTGGCTGAAGCCGGCGCGCAGGTCCGGGATGACCAGGTCGGCCGCGTGGAGCTTGCTCGGGCCGGCGATGACCGCGGAGTGCTTGAAGTTGCGGCGGCCGAAGCGGCAGGGGGTGCCGCCGAGGCAGTCGCGGTAGACCTGGATGGTGGCGCCCATCGAGTTGAGCGCGTCGGTGTAGCCGAGGCGCTGCTCGTAGACCGTCTCGTGCATGATCGACAGGCCGCGGGCCTGGGTCAGCGCGACCACCAGGGGCTGCTGCCAGTCGGTCATGAAGCCGGGGTGCACGTCGGTCTCCAGCGCGACGGCCTGGAGTTCGCCGCCGGGGTGCCAGAACTTGATGCCGCCCTCGACGCCGGTGACGCCCGGGCGGCCGATGCGCGCGTCGGTCACCTCGTACTGACCGCCGATGGAGCGGAAGACGTTGAGGAACGTCATCATGTCGGCCTGCTGCGCGCCGAGGACCTCGATCTCGCCGCGGGTGGCGAGCGCGGCGGCGGCCCAGCTCGCGGCCTCGATCCGGTCCGGGATCGGCTTGTGGCTGTAGCCGTGCAGCTTGGGCACGCCGTGGATCTCGATGACCCGGTCGGTGTGCACCTTGATGATCGCGCCCATCTTCTGCAGCACGCAGATGAGGTCGATGATCTCGGGCTCGATGGCCGCGTTGCGCAGCTCGGTGACGCCCTCGGCGCGTACGGCCGTCAGCAGCACCTGCTCGGTCGCGCCGACGCTCGGGTACGGCAGCTCGAACTTCGTGCCGTGCAGCCCGTTGGGCGCCGTCAGGTGCATGCCCTGGGGCGTCTTGTCGACGATCGCGCCGAACTCGCGCAGCGCCTGGATGTGGAAGTCGATCGGCCGCGGGCCGATGTGACAGCCGCCCAGGTCCGGGATGAACGCGTGCCCGAGCCGGTGCAGCAGCGGGCCGCAGAACAGGATCGGGATCCGGGACGAGCCGGCGTGCACGTTGATCTCGTCGCTGGTGGCGCTCTCCACGGAGGTCGGGTCCATGATGAGCTCGCCGTCGTCGGCGCCCCGGGTGACCTTGACGCCGTGCAGTTCGAGCAGCCCGCTGACGACCTCGACGTCGCGGATGCGCGGGACGTCGAAGAGCGTGCTCGGCGACTCGCCGAGCAGGGCGGCCACCATGGCCTTCGAGACAAGGTTCTTGGCGCCACGGACCCGGATCTGCCCGTGCAGCGGCGTACCGCCGTGAACGGCCATCACGTCGTCGGTCAACGCAACCTCCTGTGCGGGCGCAGCGGCGCGCCCGAGACGAATAGGGGTGCTGCCGTCGATGGGGGGTTCACCGGTGGCAGCCGCCCGGGCAGCATAGCCCTGAGTGACCGTCACGAAAATCACCACAACGCCCAGCGCGGCACGAATTGCTGATGATTGGGCCGAGAAAAAGATTCGGCCGAGCGGAGGGCTGTCTTCCGGCTACTGTGGGTGACGATTACGGCAGGGCAAGCATCTGGTCGAGCGCGACCTTCGCGTACTTCGCGGTGTCGGGGTCGACCGTGATCTGGTTGGGCACCCGGCCCGCCACCAGCTCTTCCAGCGCCCACACGAGGTGGGGGAGATCGATGCGGTTCATCGTCGAGCAGTAGCAGACCGCCCGGTCGAGAAACATGATCTGTTTGTCGGGGTGCGCCAGAGCCATCCGGCGGACGAGATTGAGCTCCGTGCCCACCGCCCACGCCGAACCGGCCGGTGCCGCCTCCAGGGCCTTGATGATGTACTCCGTCGAGCCGACCATGTCGGCCGCGCGGACGACCTCGTGCCGGCACTCGGGGTGGACCAGCACGTTGACGCCGGGCACCCGCTCGCGCACCTCGCGCACGCTGTCGAGCGTGAAGCGGCCGTGCACCGAGCAGTGGCCGCGCCAGAGGATCATCTTGGCGTCGCGCAGCTGCTCGGCGGTGAGCCCGCCCTGCGGCTTGTGCGGGTCGTAGAGCACGCAGTCGTCGAGCGTGTAGCCCATCTCGAGCACCGCCGTGTTGCGGCCGAGGTGCTGGTCGGGCAGGAAGAAGACCTTCTGCCCCTGCTCGTAGGCCCAGTCGAGGGCGCGCTTGGCGTTCGACGAGGTGCAGACGACGCCGTTGTTGCGGCCGACGAAGCCCTTGATGTCCGCGGAGCTGTTCATGTAGGTCACCGGGACGATGTCGCCCGCGATGCCGAGGTCGGTGAACTGCTCCCACGCGGTCTCGACCTGGCCGAGCACCGCCATGTCGGCCATCGAGCAGCCGGCGGCGAGGTCGGGCAGGACGACCTTCTGCAGGTCGGTGGTGAGGATGTCGGCGCTCTCGGCCATGAAGTGCACGCCGCAGAACACGATGAACTCGGCGTCGGGCCGGGCGGCGGCCTCGCGGGCCAGCTTGAACGAGTCGCCGGTGACATCGGCGAACTGGATGACCTCGTCGCGCTGGTAATGGTGGCCGAGCACGAAGACCCGGTCGCCGAGCGCGGCCTTGGCGGCGGCGGCTCGGGCGACCAGGCCGGGGTCGCTGGGTGCCGGCAGGTCGCCGGGGCAGTCGACACCGCGCTCGCTGGCCGGGTCGGTGCCCTGGCCCAGGAGCAGCAGTGCGAGGGGGGTGTTCGCGGGTTCGGTCCAGGTCGACGTCACGGTGACCATGTTTCCACATGGTCACCGGGTATCGAGGTGTGGCGAAGCCCTCAGCGGCGGCGGCCCTGCTGGAATTTGGTGGCCAGGCTGCGCAGCTTCGCCTGGTTCTCGGGCTTGGCGAGCTGGCGGCGCC
>CAKUMG010000737.1 GCA_934667465.1 uncultured Actinoplanes sp.
TTCCAGAACTTCATGTCAGTCCACCAATCCGGTGAGCACGGCGAACGGCACCGAGAGGTACCCGACGACCAGGACGACGGTGAGCACCAGGGCGGCGGCGCGGAACATGCGCTCGCCGCGGCCGCGCTGCTGGCCGAGGGTGCGCGCGGCGCTCCACAGGCCGTGCCGCAGGTGGAAGCCGACCGCCAGGATGGCGAGCACGTAGAAGAGCGTGACATACCACCGCTCGGGGGCGAAGCCCTCGATGACCCGCTGCGACGGCTCGGTGTCGCCGCCGGCCGGGTTGAGCGTGCCGGTGGTCAGGTCGAGCAGGTGGTAGATCACGAAGAGCACGATGATGACGCCGCCCCAGCGCATCGTGCGGGCCGCGTAGCTGCCCTGCACCTTGGGCCGGTGCGCGTAGCGGACCGGGCGGGCCTTGCGGGCCCGGCGGGTCAGGATCGTGGCGGCGACGATGTGCCCGACGACCGCGACGATCAGCCCGATGCGCATGATCCACAGAGCCCACTTGCCGGGGAGCACCGGCTCGCCGAGCACGCGCAGGAAGTGCGCGTAGTGGTCGAACGACTCGGCGCCGAAGAAGATCTTCAGGTTGCCGATCATGTGCGCGTACAGGAAGCCGACCAGCAGGATGCCGGTGACCGCCATGAGGATCTTGAGCGCGACCGAGGAGCGCACGCCGCGCCGCGGCCGCCGCTTGCCCGTTGCGGCCGGGGCCGCGGGTCCGGCCTTGGCCGTCGGAGGAGTCTTGGTATCTACCGCCACACCTTGGACGGTAAGGACACCGGCACGATTCGTCTAATGCATGATCCAACCAGTAATCATAGACGTAAGCTATGGACATGCAGCTGCAGCAGCTCCGGTACTTCGTTATGGTGGAAGAAACGCGGCATTTCACCCAAGCGGCTGACATTCTGGGCGTCTCGCAACCGACGCTGAGTAAGCAAATTCACAGCCTGGAGGCGACGCTCGGCGCGCCGCTCTTCGAACGGGCCCGCAACGCGGTCGTCCTGACCGCCGCGGGCGAGACCCTGCTGCCCCTCGCCCGCCGGATCGTCACGGACGCGGACGCGGCCCGGCACGCGGTCCAGGAGATCGTCGGCCTGCGCCGCGGCCGGGTCCGCGTCGGCGCCACCCCCAGCCTCTGCGCGTCGCTGGTCCCCGCCGTCTTCCGCCGGTTCCGCGCCGAGCACCCCGAGATCGAGCTGCACGTCAACGAGGGCAGCTCGCAGGACATGATCGCCCACCTGCTCGCCCGCGACCTCGACCTCGCCCTGATCGTCGAGCCGGACCACGGCGTCGACCCGGCCCTGCGCTCCACCGCCGTGCTGCACGAGAGCCTGGTGATCGCCTCCGTCGAGCCGCCCACCGACCAGCCGTACGTGTCGCTGGCCGACCTGCGCGACACCCCGATGGTGATGTTCCGGCCCGGCTACGACCTGCGCGACGCCACCCTGGAGGCGTGCCGCCGGGCCGGCTTCACCCCGCGCTTCTCGGTCGAGGGCGGCGAGATGGACGCGGTCCTGGCGTTCGTCGAGGCCGGGCTGGGCGTGGCGCTGGTGCCGAGCATGGTGCTCGGCAACCGGCCGCTGCTGCGCGCGACGCCGCTCGCCCCGCCGGGGATGCGCCGCACGATCGCGCTCGCGCACCGGCGCCGGGCGACGCTGCCGCATGCGGCCCTCGCCCTGCGCGCGACGCTGCTGGATCACATCGCGACCGGCGAGCTTCCCGAGGGCGTGCTCTCCTTCTTCCGTACGAGCATCGACCGTCCCGACCGGTGAAGCGGGCTCACCAGGTCCAGCGTTGCAGTGCCGAGCCGTTGCAGGTGGCTATCGAGACGGCGGCGTTGTTCGCCGACGACGCGGCCGCCAGGCACAACCCGGTGTTCGAGGCCGGCCGTACGGTGCCGTCGGTGCCGAACTGCCAGGTCTGCGCGCCCGTCCTGTTGCAGGTGTAGGTGTGGATCGTCCGGCCGTTGACGAAACTGCTCGACGGTACGTCGACGCAGTTGCCCAGCACCCGCAGCGACCGGTCGTCGGGCAGCCGGGTCAGCGCCTGCGCCCGGGAGTTGTTGCAGTTGTAGGTCTGCAGGAACGTCCGGATCGCCGTGCTGGACGACGGGACGTCGACGCAGCGGCCGGTGCTGTTGCGCAGCGGGCTCATCAGCGGCTTCGGGCCCCCGGTGACCTGGACCATGGACGCGACGGACGGGACGCCGGCGGAGTCGACGAGGAACAGCATGTAGTAGCCGGGGGGCGCCACGCCGCCGGTCGGCGGGCCGGTCACCGTCAGCGTCGACCCGGACGCCGTGAACTTGAGCGGGATGTACCGCTGGCCCTGGTCGACGCCGTGGGTGACGTCGCTCAGCCCGACCAGCGCGACCTTCGCGACGCTCGCCGCCTGCGGGGAGGTCACGGCGAAGGTGCCGTTGACGCCGACGGTCGCCGGTGCCGCGGCGATGACCGGCCGGTCCGCGGGCAGGCCGCTGCCGTCGCGCCGGAACAGGTAGGGCGGGCTGAAGTACTCGACGTTCTTCTCCAGGTAGCCGACGTCCCGGCAGATGCCGCAGATGCCGCCGCCCCCGGTCAGCACGCGCCCGTCGGGCAGCAGCGACGCCGTCGAGTGGTACTGCCGGATCCGGGCCGCGCCGGCCAGCACGGTCCACGCGCCGGTGGCCGGGTCCCAGCGTTCCGCCGCCGTCACGGCCCGGTCCAGGTCGACGAGCGTGGACCGCGCCGCGCTGCTCATGCCGCCGGTCGCCAGCACCGAGCCGTCGGCCAGCAGGGTCGCGTTGAGCTGCCGGCGCCCGACCGACATCGACCCGGTCGTGGTCGTCGCCGGGACGGCGTTCGTGTTCACCACGACGGACGTCTTCGTGGGCACGTTCGCGGTGCCGCCCTCGGTGAGGTTGCCGCCCCCGATGACGATGCTCCGGCCGATGTCGAACGTGGAGAAGCTGCCGTAGTCGCGGGAGAGCGCGTCCCGCGTGACCGTCGCCGTGATCGTGCCGACGCCCGCGGTGTTGATCGTGTACGAGGTGGCGTACGGGCCCATGAGCGCGAGCTGGGTGTCCGGCCGCGAGCCCAGGAACGGGTACACGCGGGCGTTGTAGCGGGTGAACGACGTCAGCGCGCGCAGGGCGCCGTTCGCCTGGTACACCTCGGCGGTCGCGGGGCCGCCGCCGATGATGACGCCCTCGCCGTTCGCGGTCTGCGCCACCGACGGGTACCAGCGTGCCGCGGCCATGTCCCGGCCGCGGGTCCACGTCTCGGTGCGCCAGTTGAAGACGTACGTGCGGACGGTGCCGGCCAGGCTCGCATCGGCATTGCCGCCGGCGATCAGGATGTTGCCGTCCGGCATGTGCGCGAAACCGGCACAGAAGATGTTGGAGCCCTGCAGATCGACCCGTTTGTTCGTGTTGTCCGCCGGATTGAACACCATCGCCCGGGTGAAAGTATGATTCGGATAGGACTCGGCCGGGTTGTCGCCGACCGAGTCCCAGATCAGCACTTTGCCATTCGGCAGCACCGCCTGAAAAATGGGCACGACGGGCGTGCCGGTCACCGGGCTCCACGACCCCGAAACACCGGGATCGGCGGGTACGGCAACCCGGGAGCGCGTCGTGCCGGGACGCACACCGGTCTCGCGCTGGATCCGGGCCGCGTTCGTGGCGGTCTGCTCCTCGACCGTCCGCATCGGCGTGCCGACCAGGTCTTCCGCCAGGTGCCCGGCATCGTCCCCCGGCGCGTGCGCATGGGCGTGATCATGTACGTGTGCCGGTGGCGGGGCGGCGACCCCGTCGACGGCGGGACCGCCGAGAAGAGCCAGGGCAGTCACCAATCCGGAAGTGGCAAGAATGCGACGCGCACGCATGGGACGTCCCTTCGCCGGGTCCTCCTGCGCAGGCTATTCCTCCACGT
>CAKUMG010000738.1 GCA_934667465.1 uncultured Actinoplanes sp.
GGCGTACGCCGCGCTCGCGGGCGGCGGCCATGCCCGCGGACACCTCGGGGCGCCGGTTCGGTTCGTTCGTCGTCATACCCACCACTGTACAGAAAAAGGTACCGGAAAAGACTGGCGGGGCCGCCTTTTTCTATACCTTTTCATATACACTAGTGGTGGAAGGGAGGCCCGGCCGGCGCACCACCGCCGACCGGGCCCGGACGAGAAGCGACCCCTAGCGAAAGGTTCGATCCTCATGACGCAGACTACGGCCCGCCCCGCCCAGCTCGCCCCGGTGCGCATCGGCAAGGGCGTCAAGGTCCACCTCGGGCATTTGAGCAGCATCAAGGGCCCGAACGGCGAGCCGCGCTACTGCTCGTGGTGCCCGGCCAGCGCGGGGCGCGACGGCGGCCCGTACACCGCCGGTGAGGCCGTCGCCGAGGCGGTCGACTGCCGCTCGTGCCAGCGCCAGGCCGGTGCCGAGCCGATGGAGCGGGCCGCAGCCACCGCGGCGGCGATGACCCGGGCGGCGGAGCCCGCCGCCCCGGCGGCGGATGCCACGCTCGACGAGGCCGTCGACCACCATGACCTGGATGCCGAGTCCGTCCGGGTCCTGGACGTGATCCCGGCGTCGGGCGCGGCCGCGCCCGACGATCTGGCGGCGCGCGCCCGGCTCGACCTGCGCACGGTGCTGCACCGGTTGTCCCTGCTGGAACTGGCCGGGCTGGTGCGCCGCCAGCAGGACGGTGTCGCCCGGGTCGTCACCCTCAACCGCGAGTACGACCACAACGGCCAGTGCGTCGGGTGCGCCGCTGTGCGCCTGCCCACCGTCGCCGGGGCTGCCGACGGGGAGGACTACGGGTGCACCTCCACCTGCGGATTCACCACCGGCGCGGTCAGCCCGGCCATGATCCTGCGGGCCGCCGTGCGCCACCTGGAGCGCTTCGGCCGCGGCAACGGCGCCGACGTGCGCGCCGCGCTCGACGCCGCCGCCGTCGCGCTGGTGCGCACCGAGGACACCCGCGGGGCGGGCGAGGACCTGGACGTCGAGGACCTGGTCGATTCCGCCCGCGACGCCCTGGGCGCCTACTTCGGCGAGGTCGCCGGCCCGGACGGCATCCCCGGCGCCGAGCTGGTCGAGGAGTACGGCGTGCTCGTGCCCCGCCGGACGCTGGCCATGACGCTGCGCCTGGCCGCCGCCCGCCATGACGGCGCCGACCTGCCCACGATCACCTGCGAGCGGCTGCTCGGCGAAGCCCTGCGCGAGCTGGAGAGCCGCTTCCCGCACATCGAGAACCTGGTGGTGCATCTCGGCGGCCCGGAGGGCGGCCCGCGCGAGGTCGAGTTCCTCGGCTCGGTGGAGACCGACCCGCTGTACGACGACTGCGGCTGGATCGACACCGCCGACGAGGACGCCTTCAACCGGGCGGGCGACCTGATCGTCCGCGCCCTGACGACCTGCCTGCCGCCCTACCTGCGCGCCACCGGCGACGGCAACCCCACCCACCGGTTCGCCATCGCCGACACCACGTACGGCCGCACCCTGCGGCGCTGACCGACCCGCGGGCCGGTCACCGTAGACCGGCCCGCGGCCGGGCGGCGCGCCGCAACCGGGTTCCCTCAACGACAGGAGAAGATCCGCATGGACTGCACCCACAGCGAGTTCCCGACGCTGAGCCCGACGACCGTGGACGACCTCGCCGACACCTTCGACACCGCCGAGCTAACCGCGATGCAGCGCGACGTCGCGGCCCTGGCCGCCGGCGCCGGGCCCACCGCCGCCGCCTGGCGCAAGGTCACCGCCACCCTGGTCGAGGCGCACGAGAAGCGCCAGTACCTGGAGGACGCCCGGCTGGCCCCGCGCCCGGCCTGACCCCTTTCCCGTAGCGGCCCGGCCGGACGATCACCACGTTCCGGCCGGGCCGCCGCCGCGCCCTGGATGCATAGAAAAAGGTCCGAAAAGGATGCCCGCAAACACCTTTTTCTATACCTTTTCATATACACTTGAGAGGTAAGGCGAGGGGTTCGAGCGCCCGGTGCGGACACATCGGGCGCGGCCCCCGGGGACGGACCTCTGCGAAAGGTGCCACCGCGATGACGGCTGCGACAACCGCGCTCGACCAGGGCGAAGCGGACTACGGCGTGATCAGGCCGGAGGGCGGCCGGGTCGCCGGGCGGCTCGCGAGCCGGGAGGTCGACATCTGCGCCGGGCCCGGCGGGACGGCGATGGGCAACCGCATCCTGGGCCGGGCGCCGATGATCGGCGTGGAGAAGGACGGCGACGCGTGCGCGACCGGCCGGGCAGCCGGGTTCGACCGCCGCCGCCACGACATGCGCCTGCTGGCCCCGGCCCGCCACCGCGGTGTCCGCGGCGCGGTGCTCACCCCGCCGTGCCCGACCTTCAATGCCTCCGGCAAGGGCTCGGGGCGCCGCGACATGCAGAAGCTGCTCGACGCGATCACCTGCCTGGGGGCGGGCTGTGGGTGCGACTGGCTCACCCTGCCGCACTACGTCGAGGACTTCCGGTCGGCGCTGGTCGTCGAGACCGCCCGCTGGCTGCTCACCGCGCCGGACCTGCAGTGGCTGGTCGCCGAGGAGGCGTGGCAGGTCGCGCCGCTGTGGGAGGACATCGCGGCCGAGGCGTACGCGGCCGGGTGGCAGTGGGTGGACGTGCTGGAGATGGACGCCGCGGACTACGGGCTGCCGGTGCGCCGCCGCCGCTCGTTCCTGGTCGCCCGCCGCTACGCGCCGCCGCGGGTCAGCCAGCACGACGCCGGGTGGAAGGGCCGCGACCTGTCCCGGTACACGATGGCCGGCGTGCTCGGCCTGAACCCGGGCACGCGGGTGTGGACGCGCAACAACCGCCGGCCCACCGGCGGCAACGCGTTCAGCGCCGACGGGCCCTCCTGGTCGCTGACCGGGTCGTCGCGCTCGTGGAAGATCGGCGCGGTCGACGGCCCGGAGCTGACCGCCGCCCAGGCCGGATACCTGCAAGGCTTCCCGGGCTTCTACCCGTGGCAGGGCAGCCGCACCGCGCAGTTCCGGCAGCTGTCCGACGTCGTGCACCCGGTGATGGCCGCGATCGCCCTGGGCATCGCCACCGACACGCCCTGGGTCGACCCGGTCCGCGACTACCTGCACGCCCTGTACGGCCCGGGCATCGACCCCGCCCCGGCCCTGGTCCCGGCGCAGCGAAGGACCGCGTACGAGCAGCTCAGCCTGGTGTGACCAGCGGGCCGCCGGCGGAGCGCGGGGCGGCCCGCCGTCTCGGCGCCCTGCCCGCATGGGGCACGCCCCGCCCGCCGCCGGGCCCGCGGGCGTGCGGAAAAGATCCAGGAAATCAGCCCCACGCCATCATTTTCTATACCTTTTCGTATACACTTGAGGGGTAAGGCGGGGCCCGGCACACGGTGCGGACACACCAGCCGGGCCCCTGCGGAAACGGACCTCTGCGAAAGGTGCTTCCCTGATGAAGGCTACGACAACGATCAACCGGTACGACCACAACCAGGAGTGCATCGGCTGCGGCACGCACACCGCCGACCCGTGCAGCGGCGACTGCCCGATCGAGACCGGCCGCATCACCGCCCCGGTGGTCCTGCGCTACGCCTGCAAGCTGCTGCTGCAGCACCCGATGGACGTCGGCTACGACATCAGCCAGGCGATCTTCACCGCCGCGCAGACCCTCACCGACGAGGCCCGGCCGTACCCGCTGCACGAGGCCGGCGTCGACGCGGTCGGTGCCTTCCTCACCCGCCGGCACGGCCCGGACTGCGGGCTCAGCGGTGCCGATCTGCTCTACCGCACGGGGCTGTTCGTTCAGGCCGAGGTGATCGCGATGACGCTCTACGCCGCGGCGGCCGAGCTGGCGGGCATCGAGTTCGACTTCGACCTCCAGGAGTTCGGCGACTTCCGCTGAGCGACCGGCGGCGGGCCCACAC
>CAKUMG010000739.1 GCA_934667465.1 uncultured Actinoplanes sp.
CTCTCGGACAGCTCGTCGAGGGACCCGCGCCCGAACAGGGCCTGGCTGGCGGCCACCGCCTGGTCGGCCTCGCCCGCACCGTGCACCAGGGCGGTCAGCTCGTACGCCAGCTCCTTCTGCGCGAGCCGGGCCTGCGGGCGCTCGGCCGTCGCCTTCTCCAGCTCGAGGATCTCCTCGTGCGACTTGAAGCTGAAGTAGCGCAGGTAGTTCGCCACGTCCCGGTCGTCGGCGTTGACCCAGAACTGGTAGAACGCGTACGGCGAGGTCATGGCCGGGTCGAGCCACACCGCGCCGCCCTCGCTCTTGCCGAACTTGGTGCCGTCGGCCTTGAGCACCAACGGCGTCGTGAACGCCTGCACCGGGCCCGCGCCGCGCCGGCGCACGAAGTCGACGCCCGCGGTGATGTTGCCCCACTGGTCGGAGCCGCCGAACTGCAGCCGGCAGCCGTGCCGCTGGTGCAGCTCGAAGAAGTCGTTGGCCTGCAGCAGCTGGTAGCTGAACTCCGTGAAGCTGATGCCGGTCTCGAGCCGGTTCTTGACGACGTCGCGGGCGATCATCTTGTTGACCGGGAAGTGCTTGCCGACGTCGCGCAGGAAGTCGATCACCGACAGCGACGCGGTCCAGTCGAGGTTGTTGACCATGGTGGCGGCCGACTCCCCCTCGTAGGACACGAAGGGCGACAGCTGCTCCCGGATCCGCTCCACGTAGTCGGCGGTCACCTCGGGCGCGGTGAGCTGGCGCTCCGACGAGCCGCGCGGGTCGCCGATCTGACCGGTGGCGCCGCCGACGAGCAACAGCGGCCGGTGCCCGGCGAGCTGCAGCCGGCGGGCGGTGACGACCTGCATCAGGTGACCGACGTGCAGCGAGGCGGCGGTGGGGTCGAAGCCCACGTAGTACGTGATCGGGTCGCCGTCGAGCAGCGTGCGCAGCTCCTCCGCGTCGGTCGAGTCCTGGATCAGTCCGCGCCACAGCATGTCGTCAACAAGAGTCACGGTCCGATTGTCCCGCAGCAGGCCAGTGGTGCGACACCGGGTTAGCGTGGGCCCATGAGTCGTCTCGGTCCCGCCACCCCGCCCGTCGAGCTGTCGAAGAAGAAGGCGCAGGAGAAGCTGGCGGCCGCCCAGCAGCGCCTGCTCCGGCTGCGGTTGCTGCTCGGCGGGCAGATCGGCGAGAAGAAGATCGGGCCGCCGCTGTGCGTGGTGTTCGAGGGCTGGGACGCCTCCGGCAAGGGCGGGGCGATCAAGCGGCTGGTGGCGCCGATCGACCCGCGGCACGTGCGTGTGTCCCAGTTCGCGGCGCCGAGCTATGACGAGAAGCGGCACCACTTCCTGTGGCGGTTCTGGCCGAAGCTGCCCGGCTGGGGCGGGATGGCGGTCTTCGACCGGTCCTGGTACGGGCGGGTGCTGGTCGAGCGGGTCGAGGGGTTCGCGACCAAGGACCAGTGGCGTCGCGCGTACGACGAGATCGTGGAG
The DNA here is from genome assembly GCA_934667465.1 of uncultured Actinoplanes sp. Taxonomy (GTDB): domain Bacteria; phylum Actinomycetota; class Actinomycetes; order Mycobacteriales; family Micromonosporaceae; genus Actinoplanes. The sequence goes on from CAKUMG010000739.1 coordinate 1,473, forward strand.
TTCGAGCGGACCCTCACGGCGGAGGGCACGATCATGGTCAAGTTCTGGATGCACGTGTCGCCGGAGGAGCAGCTGCGCCGCTTCGAGGACCGCGCGGGCGACCCGCTGCGGACGTGGAAGCTGACGGACGAGGACTGGCGCAACCGCGACAAGAGGCCCGCCTACGAGGAGGCGGTCGAGGAGATGCTGAAGCGTACGGATCACAAGCGCGCGCCGTGGCACGTCATCCCCGGTGACGACAAGCACTACGCGCGGCTCGCCGTGGCGGAGACGGTGGCCGACGCGATCGAGGCGGAGCTGACCCGGCGCGGCTGGGACGTCACGCTCCCCGTCGCGCCGGGCACGTCAAAGGACTAGGACTGCGGGGGTACGTACGCCGGCAGTGCCAGGGTCTTGCGGATCTGCTGCTGGACGTCGCCGGGAGCCGGGCGCGCGTCGATGTCGTGCACGACCTCCTTGCGGCGGAACAGCTCGAGCACCGGCCGCGTCTTCTCGTGGTAGTCGCGCAGCCGGCCGGCCAGCGCCTCCGGGGTGTCGTCCTCGCGCACCACGAGCGGGGTGTCGCAGATGTCGCACAGGCCCTCGCGTTCGGGGCGGTCCGCGATCAGGTTGTAGTCCATCCCGCAGCCCGGGCACAGGCGGCGGCTGAGCACCCGGCGGCGTACCTCGTCGTCGGGCAGCTCGAGGTGGATCACGCCGTCGATGTCGTAGCTCTCCATGAAGAACTCCGCCTGGCGGCCGTTGCGGGGGAACCCGTCGATGACGAAGCCGAAGTTCCAGTCGTGCTGGTCGAGGCGCTGCCTGACGACGGACTCCACGAGGTCGTCGTCGACCAGCTCGCCGGCGCTCATGATCCGGCGGACCTGCGCGCCGAGCTTGGTGTGCTGCTGCACGTGCCAGCGGAAGATGTCGCCGACGCTGATGTGGACCAGGTCGAGGTCGGTGGCGAGCAGGGAGCCCTGGGTCCCCTTCCCGCTGCCCTGCACGCCCATGATCACGTACTTACGCACCTGACTTCTCCCTTCGGTCCGCGCCGACGGCGCCGACGCGCAGCGGGCCGGGGGCGGGCCCTTCGAGCCGGGACGGGTCGAGGCTCCAGGCGCCGGCCACGCGGAGCACGTCCTGCTCCGAGACCAGCACCGTCACGTCCACGGCGGCGGCCTCGTCGAGCAGGGCCTTGAGCTCCGCGTCGAGCGCGGCGCTCTGATCGAGCAGTTCCTCGAGCGGCGCCTCCTGTCGCTTTTCGCGCGGGTCGGCCTCCTCGCGCCGCGGGCGCAACGATTCGAGCGGGACCGCTTCCGTGCCGGGGTCCGGGGCCGCGGGGGCGAGCGCCGGGGGCAGGCCCGCCGCCCGCTCGGCCGCGTCCGGGTCGCCGAACCAGGTGGTGACGTCGCCGGTCACGCCCACATAGCCGAACGCGCGGACCAGCACGCCCTCCACGGCGCGCTGCCATCGGTGGGTCTCGGTCACCCGGTGGGTGGCGAAGAACTGGACCTCCGTGCCGAGCCGGCGGGACAGCTCCGCGACGTCGATCCCGGCGTCCGGGCGCAGCAGGCTCCGGCCGGCGGCCAGCACCCACGTGGCACCGCCGGCGCCGGGCAGCGGCGGGGTCACCGCGATCCGGTCGTCGGTCAGGTGGGCCACGTCGAGGCCGTCGCGCCAGGAGACCTCGCCGAGGTCGCGCAGCTCGAGGGCGGCCAGCACCGCGGCCGGCTCCGCGTCACGCACCGCGAGCCACGCCTGCTTGCCGCCGAAACCGGTCATCCTGTCCGTACCCATGCCCGTCACGGTAGAGGTCAACCCCCCGCGTTCCCGGCTTATGCCCAGCCGTAGGTGCGGCGCAGGATGGCCGCCACCCGGTCGAAGCGGGCGCGGTCGAGCACGGCGCCCTCGCGGCGGATGCCGTCCTCGTCGACCTCGACGACCCGGTCGAGGCGGACCCAGCTGGGGCGCTGTTCGCGGTCCCAGGAGCCGGGGCCGAGGGCGAGCCAGTTGCGCTGGCCGTCGCGGTCGTCCTGGCTGGAGAGCATGAGGCCGAGCAGCGTACGGCCGTCGCGGCCGACCACCAGCACGGGGCGGTCCTTGCCCTGGTGGGGGTCGTCCTCGTACTGCACCCAGGTCCACACGACCTCGCCCGGGTCGGCGTCGCCGTCGAGCTGCGGGGCGTACTGGATCGTGCGGCCGCGGTCGCCGGTGGGGACGTGCCGCGCGGGCTTGCGGCCCGCGGGGGCGGGGCCGGGGCGCGTGGGGGCGGGCGCGGGTGCCGTCGGGGTCTTGCGCGGGGCGATCACGCGCTGGGCGACGCCGGTGATCGTCCGGAGGAGTTTGTTCACCCGGCGAGCCTATCGATCGCGCCAAGATCCGCACGGGTGCCGCCACACGGGTGCCGCCGCACGGGTGCCGCCGCACGGGTGCCGCCGCACGGGTGCCGCCGCACGGGTGCCGCCG
>CAKUMG010000740.1 GCA_934667465.1 uncultured Actinoplanes sp.
GACCAAGGACGACCTGGCCTCGCTGCGCCAGTGGGACTCGCTGACCCCAGGCCACCCGGAGTACGGCCACACCCCCGGCGTCGAGATCACCACCGGCCCGCTGGGCCAGGGCATCGGCAACGCGGTCGGCATGGCCATGGCCGCCCGCCGCGAGCGCGGCCTGTTCGACCCGTCGGCCGAGGGTGAGTCGCTGTTCGACCACCACGTCTACTCGATCGCCTCCGACGGCGACATCGAGGAGGGCGTCAGCCACGAGTCGAGCGCCGTCGCCGGCGTGCAGAAGCTCGGCAACCTCACGGTGATCTACGACGACAACGAGATCTCGATCGAGGACGACACCCGGATCGCCAAGAACGAGGACGTCGGCAAGCGCTACGAGGCCTACGGCTGGCACGTCCAGACCGTCGACTGGCGCCAGGGCGACCCCGAGAAGGGCGAGTACAACGAGGACGTCGAGGCGCTCTGGAACGCGATCCAGGCCGCCAAGGAGGTCACCGACCGGCCGTCGTTCATCGTGCTCCGCACGATCATCGGCTACCCGGCGCCCAACAAGCAGAACACCGGCAAGATCCACGGCTCGGCGCTCGGCGCCGACGAGGTCAAGGCCACCAAGGAGATCCTCGGCTTCGACACCGCGCAGACCTTCCAGGTCGACGACGACGTGCTCGCGCACGCCCGCACGGTCGTCGAGCGCGGCCAGGCCGCCCACGCCGAGTGGAACAAGGCGTTCGACGCCTGGGCCGCCGCCAACCCCGAGGGCCAGAAGCTGCACGCCCGCCTCGAGGCCAAGAAGCTGCCCGAGGGCTGGACCGAGGCGCTGCCGGTGTTCCCGGCCGACGCCAAGGGCCTGGCCACCCGCGCTGCCTCCGGCAAGGTGCTCGACGCGCTCGCGCCGGTGCTCCCCGAGCTCTGGGGCGGCTCGGCCGACCTGGCGGAGAGCAACAACACCACGATGAAGGGCGAGCCGTCCTTCATCCCCGCCGAGTACGCGACCAAGGCGTTCCCGGGCCACGAGTACGGCCGCACGCTGCACTTCGGCATCCGTGAGCACGGCATGGGCTCGATCCTCAACGGCATCGCGGCCCACGGCGGCACCCGCCCCTACGGCGGCACCTTCCTGGTGTTCAGCGACTACATGCGCGGCGCCGTCCGGCTCTCCGCGCTGATGAAGCTGCCGGTCACGTTCGTCTGGACGCACGACTCGATCGGCCTCGGCGAGGACGGCCCGACGCACCAGCCGGTGGAGACGCTGACCGCGCTGCGCGCGATCATCGGCCTCGACGTGGTCCGCCCGGCCGACGCCAACGAGACCGCCTGGGCCTGGCGCGGCGCGCTGGAGAACAACGACCGGCCGACCGCGCTGGCGCTGTCCCGGCAGAACCTGCCCACCATCGACCGCGAGAAGTACGCGTCGGCCGAGGGCACGCTCAAGGGCGGCTACATCCTGTCCGAGGCGTCCGGCGCCGAGCCCAAGGTGATCATCGTCGCCACCGGCTCCGAGGTGTCGATCGCGCTGACCGCGCAGGAGCGCCTCGAGGCCGAGGGCACCCCGACCCGGGTCGTGTCGATGCCGTGTCTCGAGTGGTTCTACGAGCAGGACACGTCCTACCAGCAGCACGTCCTGCCCCGCGGCGTGAAGGCTCGCGTCACGGTCGAGGCGGGCATCCGGATGAGCTGGGACCGGATCCTGGGCGACGCCGGCGAGGCCGTCAGCATCGAGCACTACGGTGCCAGCGCGCCTGCCAAGATCCTCTTCGAGCAGTTCGGGTTCACCGCGGACAACGTGGTGGCCAAGGCCAACGCCGCCCTGGCCAAGGTCGGCGAGATCACCGGTCACACGACCGGCAATTGAGGAGTAGACCGATGACTGACAGGCTCGCAGAGCTCAGCGCCCAGGGCGTTGCAGTGTGGCTGGACGACCTCTCCCGCGTCCGGCTGCAGACCGGTTCGCTCGCCAAGATGCTCACCGAGCAGCACGTGGCCGGCGTGACCACCAACCCGAGCATCTTCGCCAAGGCGCTGTCCGACGCGACCGCGTACGACGAGCAGCTCAAGGACCTCGCCGCGCAGGGCGTCACGGTCGAGGAGGCCATCCGCCTCCTGACCTCGTACGACGTGCGCTGGGCGGCCGACGTCCTCAAGCCGCAGTACGACGCGACCGACGGCGTCGACGGCCGGGTGTCCATCGAGGTCGACCCGCGCAGCGCGCACGAGACCGCGAAGACCGCCGCCGAGGCCCGCACGCTGTGGTGGCTCGTCAACCGCGAGAACCTCTACATCAAGATCCCGGCGACCGAGGCCGGCCTGCCGGCGATCACCGAGACCCTCGCGCACGGCATCAGCGTCAACGTGACGCTGATCTTCTCGCTCGAGCGCTACAAGGCCGTCATGGACGCGTTCTTCGCGGGCATCGAGCAGGCCAAGGCGAACGGCCACGACCTGGCCAAGATCGGCTCGGTCGCCTCGTTCTTCGTCTCCCGCGTGGACTCGGAGATCGACAAGCGGCTCGACAAGATCGGCACCGACGAGGCCAAGGCCCTCAAGGGCAAGGCCGCCGTCGCCAACGCGCAGCTGGCCTACCAGGCGTACGAGGAGAAGTTCTCCTCCGACCGCTGGAAGGCCCTCGCCGAGGCCGGCGCCAAGCCGCAGCGGCCGCTGTGGGCGTCCACGGGGACCAAGAACCCCGACTACAAGGACACCATCTACGTCGAGGAGCTCATCGCTCCCGGCACGGTCAACACCATGCCCGAGTCGGTCATCAAGGCCTACGCGGACCACGGTGACACCCGCGGCGACACGGTGACCGGCTCCTACGCGACCGCGCAGAAGGTCATGGACGACGTGGCCGCGGCCGGCGTCGACCTGACCGAGGTCTTCCTGGCGCTCGAGAACGAGGGCGTCGAGAAGTTCGAGGCCAGCTGGGCCGAGCTGCTCGAGGACGTCCGCAAGTCCCTCGAGGCCGCGAAGCAGGGCTCGGACAACCCGAGCGACGCCGCCAAGTGACCACCGACCTGCTCGCGGCCGTGGAGGCCGCCGCCGGGCTCGCCGTCTTCGGCGCGCCCCCGGCGGCTTCCCGCCGCGAGCAGGTCGTGGCACGTCTCGCCGGACTGGACGCCGAGCCGGTCCGGCAGGCCCTGACGCGGGCCCGCGAGCTGCTCCCCCAGCTCGCGGAGCTGCGCGCCGAACTCGGCGACCTCGACCACGTGGTCCTCGCCGGCCCGGGCCGCGCCGCCGCGGCGGCCGCCCGGAGCGCGGGCCGCGAGCTGACCGTCCTGTACGGCCCCGACCCCGCCCGGGTCGCCGGCCTGCTCGACGACGAGGAGCTGCTGCGTCGCACGGTCGTCGTGCTCGACGCCGGCTCCGGTGACCTGCGGCGCGTGCTCGCCGCGGCGTACCAGGACCTGAAGTTGACCGAGGCCGAGACGGCCCGGCACCTGATCTCCCTGACCGGTCCCGGCAGCCCGCTGACCGGCGCCGGCGGGCTCGCCGAGGTCGTCGCGGCCGCGCTGGCCGGTGTGGACGCCGGCGAGCTGCTCGAGCAGGCGGAGCGCATCCTGCCGTCCTTCGACGCCGGCACCGGCAATCCCGCGCTGTCGCTGGGGCTGGCCCTGGCGGGTGCGGACGCGGTCGCGCTGATCGGCGACGGCACGGGGCTGCGGGGCCTCGGCGAGTGGGCCGCGCCACGGCTGGCCGCCGCCGGGCTCGTACCGATCGTCGCCGACGACCCCGGCAGCCCCGGCACCCGCGGTGCGGACATCCTGACCGTCTCCGTCGGCGTGGGTATTTTCCTGATGCTCTGCATGGTGCGTATTCTGTTCGGCATTTCGCTGCGGCTGCTGCTGATCGTGTTTTATGTGCTGGTGTTTCTGGCTGCGTTTCTGTCCGATCAGGGCATTCTTGCCGTCGCGT
>CAKUMG010000741.1 GCA_934667465.1 uncultured Actinoplanes sp.
CGTCACTCTATGCCATCAGATCGGCACGGATCGCAGCGAAGGCGGCCTATGGGTATCAGAATCGGACAAGCAGCCGGACGGACAAGATGCTGACAGACGGCCTTGCTGGGCCGTGCCACCCTGGACCGGCCCTCACTTTCGGCCGACACGCTGAACCGCGCGCCCCCCGCGCTCGTAATCCCCGGCACGGAGAGCCTCTCCGCGGACCCGAAGGAACGTGAGATGACGAGCCCGACCGACACCCTGCAGCGCGCCGACCAGCTGACCGTCGTGCACCACGACGACACGGAGAGCCGGTTCACCGACGTCAGCTACTCCCTGAGCCGCGCGGGCCTGCGCATCATCACCGCCACCGGCGACGAACGCGAGTTCCCCGGTCACGACATCCTGACCACCCACGTCACCTTCGCCCACGAACCTCTGGCCGCATAAAGCCCGCCCACCCCGCACACGAAGCACCCACCGAGCCGCATAAAGCCCGCCCGCCGCGCACACGAAGCGCCGACGGACGGAAGCGCAGACCGAAGCACAAGCCGGAAGCACGCCCCTGGCCGCAAAGCGAACGGCCCGCCGGCACACGAAGCGCCGACGGGCCGCGAACAAACCGGAGAACCGCTCAGGTCCCGGACCGGCGCCCGAACACCTTCACCGTCGATCCGATCTTGCCGATGCTGTAGTACTTCTTGGCGTCGGCCGGCAGCACGTTGATGCAGCCGTGAGAACCCCGCCACGCGTCGTGGATGTACGTGGTGGTCTGGTGGTAGCCCATGCCGCCCACGAAGTGCTGCCAGTACGGCAGCCAGACCTCGTACGGCTCCGACCACTCCTTCTTGGTCCGCTTATTGATCTTGTACGTCCCGGCCGGCGTCCGGTAGCCCTTCATGCCGCTCCGGATGACCGTCGGCTTCTGGTGCACCTTGCCGTTCTTCATGACGAAGGTCGTCTGGTGCGTCAGGTCCACGCAGAACGTGACGCCCGTCTTCTTCGCCTTGCACGCCGACGTCTTCGTCGCGGCGAGCCGCTTCGCGACACCGTGCGTCGTGGGGCCGGCGAGCCCCGCGGCGGGCTTGATGCCGTACCGCGTCTGGAACTTCTTGATCGCCTTGCAGTCGGCGGCGGACTGCTTGCCGTCGACCGTGACGGCGCCGAAGCCGCCCAGCTTCTTGAGGTAGCCCTCGACCTGCTTCTGGTACTTCCCCGTCGCGCACGACGCCGCCGCGGCGGCCTGCGTGACGACGACGGCGGTCACCGGTGCGGCCTTGACCGCACCCGGCGCGGCCTGTGCCGCCCCCGGTGCCGTCGCGACAGCCCCGAGGCCACCGCCGACCACCGCGGCCAGCGCGGCGGCGGCGAGGCGCGCGGAAACCCGCTGCACTCCCAAATCGTCCTCCCCGGATGATGCGTCCGCACATAGAAGCACACCGAAGCGCCGGACACGATCGGGGAACCGACTACGGCACGATCCCGGGAGCTCCGACCGGCCACATCGGTAAAAAGATCGGCCAGGACAGGAGAACGACTACTGCGGCGTGGCGAAGTCCTGCACCCAGTACGGCGTCCGGTCCGGGGAGAACGCCAGGCCCACGCCGACCTCGTGCAGGCCGCAGTCCATGATGTTCTCGCGGTGCTCCGGGCTGTGCATCCAGCCGTTCACGACCTCGTAGACGCTGTCCTGGCCGCGGGCGATGTTCTCGCCGAACCGCTTCCACCGGTAGCCGGCGTCGTCGACGCGCTCGCCGGCCCGGTCGCCGTTGGGGCTCTCGTGGGCGAAGTAGCCGCGCCGGGCCATGTCGGCCGCGTGCCGGTTCGCGGCCTCGACGAGCCGCCGGTCGACGCTGAGGTTGCCGCAGCCGCCCCGGCGCCGGTTCTGGTTGACCAGTTCGAGCGCCTGCTGCTGGACGCCGCCGCGCGGGTCGGAGCTCAGCGCCTGGCCGGTGGTCACGTCGCGCTGGGCGGCCGCGGTCAGCGACGGGGCCTGCGGCTTCTCCTGGGCGGCGAGCGCACGCTGGGGCCGCTCGGCCTTCAACGGCCGCTCGTGGGGCTGCTCCCGCGCGGGCACAGCGGCCGGCGGGGAGGACGCGGCGCGGGTCGCCGGGCCGCCCGGGCGGGTGGGGGTGTGGGTCGCGGGCGTCTCGTCGCCGGGAGACGCGAGAGACCCAGGAGACCCGGGAGACGCCAGAGACCCGGGAGCCGCGGGCAACGCCGAAGCCGGCGCGGGAGAGTCGGACGCGGGTGCGGAAGATTGATCCCGTACGCCGGACGGCAGCCCGTCGTCGCCGGGCAGCGCCGGCAGCGCGGGCACGTCGAGCGCGCCCGCCGCCGGCAGCGCGGGCACCTCCGGGTGGGTGTCGGCACCGGCGGTGGTAGCGACCATCACTCCCCCGGCCAGTACCGCCGACACCGCGACGGCCACCACGACAGCAGGCTTGCGCATGCGGCTGATTTCCCTTCGTCCTGCTCCTCGGCGGCGCACCCGCTGTGCACCACCCTCGCCGGGGACCAACGGCGGGGCCGCGCCCTGGTCACTCTTGGCGCAACTGCCGCGCGGACCGCGTACAGCCGCGCAGTAAGCGGTTTGACCTGGGGTTTCAGCCACAAGATCGAGTAGCACGGCGACGCACAGTCGCACCGGCAAATCGGACACTTCACACGTTCGGGGTACGCCGGGAGGGCGCTCTTGCCAACCGGGCGGTCGGTCCCGCTGCCGCGGCGGCGTGGCTACCGTTCCACGGTGCGTAACCGCTACCTGGACCTGCTCAGGGCCGCCGCCATCCTGCGTGTCGTGGTCTACCACCTGTTCGGCTGGCCGTGGCTGTCGCTCCTGCTGCCCGCGATGGGCGTCATGTTCGCGCTCGCCGGCTCGCTGACCGCCGCCTCGCTCGACCGCCGCGCCGCCGGCCAGGTCGTCACGTCCCGGCTGCGCCGCCTGCTGCCGCCGCTGTGGCTGTTCGGGGCGCTCGCCGTGCCGGCCATGATCTACGCGGGCTGGGCCGACCAGGAGGGCGGCGATCACCCGTACAGCTGGAAATTGATCTTGTGGCTGCTCCCGGTCGGCGACCCGCCGGGCAGCTCCGCGGGCATCGACGCGTGGGAACCGCTCTGGTACCTCCGGGCCTACCTGTGGTTCGTGCTGCTGTCACCACTGCTGTACGGGGCGTGGAAGAAGGCGTCCTGGGCGGTCGTCGCGGCACCGCTCGCCCTGCTGGCGCTGCTCGACAAGACGGGCCTCGAACTGCCGTTCGGGCGCGCCGACGCGGCGCTGTGGGACTTCGTCACGTACGGGGCCTGCTGGATCGCCGGTTTCGCCCACCACGACGGCCGCCTCCAGCGCCTCCGCGGCGCCATCGCCTGGCCGGTCGCGGCGATCCTCGGCGGGCTCGCGCTCTTCTGGCTGCACAGCCACCCGGGCGAGGGCTTCGACCTCAACGACGTCCCCGAATCCCAAGCCCTGTGGTCGCTGGCGTTCGTCCTGATCCTGCTCCGCTGGCAGCCGGACATGACCTGGCTCTCGTACGCCCGCCCGGTGGACCGCGCGGTGACATTGCTCAACAACCGCGCGGTCACGGTCTACCTGTGGCACAACGTCGCGATCGCGGCCATCTGGCCGGTGCTGACCTTCGTCGCCCTCGACGACCTGGGCGGCGGCTTCGAGGGCCCGGTGTCCCTCGCGGTGACGCTGCTGCTGACGGCGCTCGCGGTACTCGCCTTCGGCTGGGCCGAGGACCTGGCCGCGCGCCGCCGCCCGCGCTTGTGGCCCTCCACCCCGGTGGTGCGCGCGCCTGCGGTTCCTGTTGCGGAGGAGCCTCCCGTACGCGCGGCGCGTGCCAGTCTGCCGCCGCAGCACACCGGCCTGCTCCCCCGGCACGTCCCCCCGCCGACGACCCAGATGCCCGAACCCGACCGCCCACC
>CAKUMG010000742.1 GCA_934667465.1 uncultured Actinoplanes sp.
GCAGCCCGGTGATGCCGGAGATCATCGCGGCCGCGTACGCCTCGGTCTGCAGCAACCCCGGCACGAACGCCGGCATGTTGTGCGAGAGCCGTTCCGCGGTCCGCTCCAGCTCGATGAGCTGCTCGAAGGCGCTCGACGGGTACTCCCGATGCTGTCCCACTGCCACTACCTCCTGGCTTCGCTGTCAGTCTAGGGCCGACAGCCGAGTGCTATCTGCAAAACGCAGACATGGGGTCGCAGAGTAGTACCCGTTCGGCGATGAACACATCCCACACGCGGGCCGTTGTTCGCTCGTGTCCTCCGGCGGAGGGATGGTCAAGCGGCCGGCACCTCGGCCAGGGTGTCGTCGGGCTCACCGCTTCCCGCGCGCCGCTCCGCCGCGGCGCCCGCGCCGAGGGCGTACCCGAGAAAGGCCGTCCAGACCAGGAAGCCGATGCCGATCCGGAGTGGATCGGGCCAGCCCGACGGCGTGACGTACGCCTCGAGCAGGCCCGCCACCAGCAGCACCGCGACCAGGCCGAGCGCCACCACCATCCCGCTGCGGGCCCGCTCGACCAGGGCGCGGCCGCGGGTGCGGTGCGGGCCGGGGGCGATCCAGGCCCAGCCGATGCGCAGGCCCACCCCGGCGGCCACGAAGATCGCGGTCAGCTCCAGGAAGCCGTGCGGCAGGATGTAGGTCCAGAACGTGGTGGCGTTGCCCGTGTAGGTCATCAGGCCCCCGGTCAGGCCGATGTTGAGCAGGTTCTGGCCCAGAACGTAGAAGACGGGCACGATCAGCACCCCGGAGACCAGGCACTGCCCGGCGATGAAGGCGTTGTGCGTCCAGACGTTGGCGGCGAAGTTCTGGGCGGCGAACTCGCTGTAGTAGTCGACGAAGTTGTCGACTGCGGACGGGTCGGCGAGCGCGCCCGGCGTGAACATCTCGATGACGCCGGGGTTGTCCGCGAAGTACGCGATCAGGGCCCCGCCGGCCAGCACGTTGAGCACCATCGAGGCGAGCCACCAGCGCCGCGCGCGATACAGCTCCAGCGGCAGCGTGGTGGTGAAGAAGCGGCCCACCGGGCGCCAGGAGAACCGGCGCCCGCCGGTGACCGAGGCGCGGGCCGCGAGCACCAGCTGCGAGAGCGACGCGACCAGCACCGGGTCGGGCGAGTGGCTGCGGATCACCGACAGGTGGGTGGCGGCCCGCTGATAGAGCAGGACCAGCTCGTCGGCCTCGTGCGGGGCCAGCCGGCGGCGCCGGGTCAGCGCTTCGAGCCGGTTCCATTCGCCGCGGCGCTCACCGACGTACGCGTCCAGGTCCACCGGCGCAGCGTAGCCGCCGGGCATCGGGTTAACTAACCCGATGGATGTGGGGGTGCCGGACGATCGCCGACGACTCGCTGCTGATCCGCTCGGCAGCGGGCCCGGCAGCCGGGTAGACAGCGGGCCCGGCAGCCCGCTCGGCAGCCGGATCGGCAGCTCGTTCGTCAGCGGGGAGGCGGTCGAGGTCGAGATCCGGTACGCCCGGATCGGCTCGCGCGGGCTGGCTCTGATGATCGACATGGCCGTGCAGGTCGCGCTCGCGGCGGCCTTCGCGTCGGTCATCGCCGGCGTCGCGGCCGGGACGCTGCACGAGTCCGTCGACGAGGCGTTCATCGCCACACTGAGCACGCTGACGGTGGTCGCCGTGTTCGTCGTCTACCCGGCCGTCGTCGAGACCCTGACCAACGGCCGCAGCCTGGGCAAGCGCGCCCTCGGCCTGCGGGTGGTCCGGGAGGACGGCGGCCCGGTCCGGGCCCGGCACGCGTTCACCCGCAGCCTGGTGGGCGTGGCCGTCGAATGGCCCGGCCTGCTCTTCCCGCCGTTCACCTGGGCCGTCGCGCTGGGCACCATGATCTTCTCGCCGCAGGGCCGCCGCCTCGGCGACCTGGCCGCCGGCACGTTCGTGGTGCACGAGCGGACCCCGGCGCCGTGGGGCTGGGTGCCGGCCATGCCGCCGCAGCTGGCCGACTGGGCCGCGGAGCTCGACCTGTCCGGGCTCGACGACGACCTGGCCCTGGCCACCCGGCACTACCTGGCCCGGTCGCGCCGGCTGCGGCAGCCCGCGCGCGAGCGCTTCGCCCGCGAGCTGACCGGCGAGGTCGCCGCGCGGATCAACCGGCCGGTGCCGCCCGGCGTACCGGAATGGATGTTCCTGAGCGCGGTGCTGGCCGAGCGCCGCCGCCGCGCGGGCGACCGGATGCAGGGCGGGCGGGCGCTGACGCAGCGGATCTGGCCGGGGTTCGGACGGGCGGGGTGGCGGTCCGCGGACGGGCCGACCTGGGACCCGGCCGTGTCGCACCCGCCGCTGCTGGGGGTGCTGCGGGAGGCGCAGGCCCCGGCCGCGCGGCCGGGGCCCGATCCGCTCGGCTGACGCTTTTCAGCGCTTTCCAGGCGCTTTTCGCGGCTCGCCCGGTCAGAGGCGGGCCGGGGTGGCGATGCCGAGCAGGTCGAGGCCGCGCCGCAGGGTGCGCCCGGTCAGGAGGCAGAGGGTCAACCGGCTCTCCCGTACGCCGTCCGGGGCGCGCAGCACCGGGCAGCTCTCGTAGAACGTGCTGAACTGCGCGGCGAGCCCGTACAGGTAGCCGGCGAGCCGGTGGAACTCCAGCGACTCCCCCACGCCGGTCACGATCGGCTCGAACGCCAGCAGCTCCCGCGCCAGCGCCCGCTCGGCGTCCTCGGTGAGTGTCACCGCCGGGGTGAAGGGGCCGGCCCGGTCGAGCAACGAGCTGATGCGCGCGTACGCGTACTGGAGGTAGGGCCCGGTGTTGCCGGTCAGCGCGAGCATCCGGTCCCAGTCGAAGACGTAGTCGCCCCGCCGGTCGCTGCCCAGGTCGGCGTACTTGACGGCGCCCGTGCCCACCGCCGCGGCCACGGCCGGGTCACCGGCCAGGACGGACGCGCGCGTGACAGCCTCGTCGAGGAGGTCGTCGAGTGCCACTGTGCCGCCGGCCCGCGTACGGAACATCTTGCCGTCCGCTCCGAGGATCGAGCCGAAGGCGACGTGCTCGGCGCGCACGTGGGCCGGCAGCCAGCCCGCCGCCCGGGCCACCGCGAAGACCATGGCCAGGTGGGTCCGCTGCGGCGCACCGACGACGTAGAGCATCCGCGCGGCACCCAGCTGCCCGGTCCGGTGCCGGAGGGCGGCCAGGTCCGTGGCCGCGTACCCGAATCCGCCGTCGCCCTTCCGCACGATCAGCGGCAGCGGTCCGCCGTCGCGGCCGGTGAACCCCGCCGGGAAGGCGCACAGGGCACCGTCGCTCTCGGTGAGCAGACCCTTGGCATCGAGTTCCTCCACCACCGAGGCGAGCTGACCCTGATAGGTGCTCTCGCCGGCGAAGTCACCCTCGGTGAGGGTCACGCCGAGCCTCTCGTACGCCGTCAGCAGGTGCCGCCGCGAGCCCGCGACCAGCCGCTCCCACCACGCCCGGGTCACCGCGTCGCCGCCCTGCAGCAGCACCACCCGCTGCCGGGCACTGTCCGCGAACGCAGCGTCGGCGGCGAAGCGCTCCCGGGCGGCCTGGTATGCGGCGGTCAGCTCCTTCGCACCGAGGGTTTCCGGCGCGTCCGTGGTGATCAGGTGCTCGATGAGCATGCCGAACGACGTGCCCCAGTCGCCGAGGTGGTTCGCCCGGACCACGTCGTGCCCGAGCCACTCGAGCACCCGCGCGGCCGCGTCGCCGATCACGGTGGAGCGCAGGTGGCCGACGGTCAGGTCCTTGGCGACGTTGGGCGCGGAGTAGTCGACGACCACCCGCTGCGGTTCCCGGGCCCGGGGTACGCCGAGCCGCGCGTCACCGGCGATCGCGGTCACCGCGGCGGCGAGCACCGCGTCGTCGACGGTCAGGTTCACGAAGCCGGGCCCCGAGACCTCGGCCGTGGCC
>CAKUMG010000743.1 GCA_934667465.1 uncultured Actinoplanes sp.
CTCCACGCCGTCGCCGCCGGCCTCGAAGCCGTACAGCCGCACGGTCTCGTCCGGGACGAACGCGTGGAAGATCCCGATCGCGTTGGAGCCGCCGCCGACACAGGCCGCCACGGCGTCGGGCAGCCTGCCGGTCGCGCCGACGATCTGCTCGCGCGCCTCGACGCCGATCCCGCCCACGAAGTCGCGGACGATCTCCGGGAACGGGTGCGGGCCGGCGGCCGTACCGAGCAGGTAGTGGGTGGTGTCGACGCTCGAGACCCAGTCGCGCAGGGCCTCGTTGAGGGCGTCCTTGAGGGTCTGCGAGCCGTTCGTCACGGGGATGACCGTGGCGCCCAGCATCCGCATCCGGGCGACGTTGAGCGCCTGCCGCTGCGTGTCGGTGGCGCCCATGTAGACGACGCACTCCAGGTCGAGCAGCGCGGCGGCCGTGGCACTGGCGACGCCGTGCTGGCCGGCGCCGGTCTCGGCGATCACCCGGGGCTTGCCCATGCGCTTGGCGAGCAGGGCCTGGCCCAGCACGTTGCGCACCTTGTGCGCGCCGGTGTGGTTCAGGTCCTCGCGCTTGAGCCAGATCTCCGCGCCGAGCGCCTCGGACAGCCGCTCGGCCCGGTAGAGCAGCGACGGCGTGCCGGCATAGTCGCGCAGCAACCCGTCGAAACGCTCCTGGAAGACGGGGTCCTGCTTGGCTTCCCGGTACGCGGTCTCGAGCTCGTCGAGCGCCTTGACGAGCGCCTCGGGCACGAACCGGCCGCCGTAACGACCGAAATGCCCCTTCTCCTGGCTCATCGGATCGCGGCTCATCGGGCCGGCCGCGGGGTCGCCGGGTGGTTGCCCGCGTTGACCAGCTCCGCGACGGCGTCGCGGGGGCTCTTCTGGGTGACCAGGCCCTCGCCCACCAGCACGGCGTCGGCACCCGCGGAGGCGTACCGGATCAGGTCGTGCGGTCCCCGCACCCCCGACTCGGCGATCTTGACGACGTGGCCCGGCAGGCCCGGCGCGATCCGCTCGAACACGGACCGGTCCACCTCGAGCGTGCGCAGGTCCCGGGCGTTCACCCCGATGACCTGGGCCCCGGCGTCCAGTGCCCGGTCGGCCTCTTCCTCGTTGTGCACCTCGACGAGCGCGGTCATGCCCAGCGACTCGATCCGCTCGAGCAGGCCGGTCAGCACGTTCTGCTCGAGCGCCGCCACGATCAGGAGGACGAGGTCGGCACCGTGCGCCCGCGCCTCGTGCACCTGGTAACTGGAGACGACGAAGTCCTTGCGAAGCACCGGTACGCGTACGGCGGCACGCACCGCCGCCAGGTCCTCCAGCGAACCGCCGAACCAGCGGCCCTCGGTCAGGACGCTGATGCACCGCGCCCCGCCCGCCGCATACTCGCCGGCGAGCTCCGCGGGGTCGGGGATGTCGGCGAGCGCGCCCTTGGACGGGGACGACCGCTTGACCTCCGCGATCACCGCCACGCCGGGCTTGCGCAGGGCCGCGTACGCGTCGATCGCCGGCGGCGTCGCTGCCGCCTGCTCACGCACCTGGTCCAGCGAGACCTTCGCCTGCCGGGCCGCCACGTCCTCGCGAACTCCGGCGAGGATCTCCTCGAGCACGTTCTGCGGGCCCGCACCACGCTGATCTGATGTCACCTAACGACTCCCCTCTCCGGGTGTCCTCGGCCCGATGCTAGGTGGCGGCCGTCCTGTCCAGCCCTCCGGGGTATGGCGATCCTCACGAGATGGGCTGCGGCATAATGCGCACGCATCGGGGCCTGCGCGTTCGCGGGGCCCCTCGTTCGCCGGGCCTGCGGTTTCCTCCCGCCCGCGCGCCGCGCCCCGGGCGTGGCCCCGGGGGACCTGTCAGTTCCGTCACAGGCCCGGATGCGGGCCGTCGCGGCTAGCTGGGACCCCTCCGCTGATCGGATGACCCCGTCAGACGGTCACCGACGTGTCACCTCTCGGTAATACGGGCCGGGCACCCTGGGAGTCGGGCAAACTTGGTACCGGCACTTTTCCCCACGACCCTTGTGGAGCAAACCATGGCCACCGGCTCTTCCTCCGTCCCGTCCGCTCCCGCTTCCTCCGCCGCGCCTTCGCTCGCCGACGCGCCCCGGGCCGTGGTGGCGTATGCCGCCGGGCTGATCGCCGGATTCGAGCGGCGGGTGGCCGGCGCCGGGAACGTGCGGACCGCTCAGGGGAACGCTTACGCGGCCGTGCTGGCGGATCGGGCGCGGGCGCAGGCCAGGGCCGATGTCGACGCGATGGTGGCGGCGCTGGCTGCCGCGCCGCGGCCGCGCAACAACCGGGTCCGGAGCCGGGTCGGGGTGCGCTGACGCTGCACTTCCTTACTTGATCGCGGCCTTCTCGATCGTCGGCGTTGTTGATCACGAGGCCTGGGCCTCTTGATCGGGGGCCTCCTGATCGGGGGCCTCCTGATCGGGGGCCTCTTGATCGGGGGCCTCCTGATCGGGGGCTTACTTGGCGGTCGGGTCGTCGCCGCGGTCGAGGGCGTCCCAGGCCGCGCGGGCGTCGACCGGGCCGCTTCCGCCGGTCGGCGCCGGGGTGGTGGCGCCGCGCTCGTAGCGGGCGCCCATGGCCGGCCACTCGTGGCCGTGCCGCACCGCGGACCAGCCGCCCGCGATCACGAGCAGGCCGCCCAGCGCGCAGGCCACCGGCCAGGCGGTGCCGCCGAGACCCGCGGAGCCGATGTCCAGGCCCGCCCGGCCGGCGATGGTGCCGGCGACCACTCCCGCGCCGGCGAGAGTGATCAGCGCGCCCAGGATCCGGCGGAGGACGCCGCGGGTGGCCAGCAGCGCCCCGGCGCCCGCCAGGCCGACCAGCGCCAGGCCGAGAACGAGCGGGGCGGCGTCGGTGCCCGGGTGGTCCGCCCGCAGATCGGTCAGGCCGGTGCGGGCGGTGACCGACTTCGACCAGACGCGGGTGACCGCCCAGAGGGCCAGGCCGGCGCCGGCGAGGCAGAGGACGACGGCCCGGCCGAGGGCCTTTCCCCTCGCCGGCGCCGCCGCGCCCCTGCCCGTCCCCGCCGGGGCGGTTTCGCCCGTCCCCGCCGGGGCGGTTCCGTCCGTCCCCGCGGGGGTTGTTTCGTCCGCCGGCCGCGGATTTGTCGGTTCGCTCGTCATCGTGGCGTCACCCGGCGGCGGGCGCGGGCCCGGTGACCGGGAGCTCGGTGGAGAAGCAGGTGTGGGTGCCGGTGTGACAGGCGGCACCGACCTGGTCGACGGTGACCAGCAGCGCGTCGCCGTCGCAGTCGAGCGCGACCGAGCGGACGTACTGGTGGTGGCCGGAGGTGGCGCCCTTCACCCAGTACTCTCGGCGGCTGCGGGACCAGTAGGTGGCCCGGCCGCTGGTCAGGGTGCGGTGCAGCGCCTCGTCGTCCATCCAGGCCAGCATCAGCACGTCCCCGGTGCCGTGCTCCCGGACGATCGCGGCGACGAGGCCGTCCGCGCTGCGGCTCAGGCGGGCGGCGACGGCCGGGTCGAGCGACGACGGGCGTACGGGCTGGTTCTCAAGCTCTGAAGCGGGCACAGTGCCCGATTGTCCTCCACCGCGGCCCGCCGTCCGCGCGGCACCGCCGTGCCGGTCGTCACACCCTCCCGGCGGAAGCCCACGATCCGGTCACGGAGCCGCACGGGGGCTGTGACCGTGGAGCCGGGAGCGGTACCGTCGTCAGGCGCCGCGCTGCCCCCGGTGCCGCGTCCGCGCGCCCGCCCGGGACCGCGCCGCCACCTCGACGGGAGTCTGGATCACGATGGAGCCGACGGACCGACCCGACGACGGCGGCCGGCCGCGCGGACCCGCCCGCTTCTGGCCGGCGCCCGGCCAGCAGGCCCCCGGCCCGCGGCACCCGGACGACCCGTCCGACGAGCCCGGCCCCGCGGTTCCGGGCTCCTCGGCCC
>CAKUMG010000744.1 GCA_934667465.1 uncultured Actinoplanes sp.
GACTGGACCACGCTGGTCTCCACCCCGCTGACCGTGATCCTGTGGCTGATCGTGCTGCTCGCCCTGGCCGGGCCGTGGCTGCTGGCCCGCCGCCGCCGCGCCCGCGGCGTCCCGGAACCGGCCCGCCACGAGGTCTACACCGACGACTGACCCATGCGCGTCACGCCGGCGCCCGCATGCCGGCGCCCGCACGTCGGCGCCCGCACGTCGGCGCTCGCATGCCGGCCGATGGCCGGCCGGGTCACGTTCCGGCCGGCTCCCGGGTCAGCAGCGACGTGGTGAGGGCCCACAACACCTCGGCCGAGGCGCGGGCGGCGAGCTGCTTGTAGCCGTCGTCGCGGCCGGTCTCGGCGTGGTCCATGACGCCCTTGGCGACCAGCCAGTGCGGGATGCGTTGCTGGTGGGCGACGGTGGCGACGGTGGCGGCCTCCATCTCCAGCCCGAGGATCTTGCGGGCCCCCATGCCGCTCAGCCGTTGCCAGATGCCGGGGTCCTCGATCACGGCGTTGCCGCTGGCCATCGGCCCGACGTGGACGGCGAACCGCAGCGGCCGGCCGTAGCTGGGCAGGTCGAGGGGAAGGAAATCCTGTGCGGCGCGCAGCCAGCGGTCGTCGAGCGGGTACTGCTGGTGGTCGCCCTCGAAGCCGGTGGGGCGCAGCTTTCCCTCGTCGTGCTGGTACACGCTGTCGGCGATGATCACGTCACCGCGTACGGTCGCTCGGGGGTTGCCCGCGCAGACACCCGGCATCGCGATGCATCGGGGCCGCAGCGTGACGGCCAGCTCGGTGATGATCGGGGCGGCGGACCGTCCGCTCATCCGGGTCGGGCGGGCGAGGGCGATGCGCAGACCGTGCCGCTCGCCGACCAGAGGAGCGGCCGGGCTGTCCGCTTCGCGCTGTTCCCAGGCCACATCCGGGGCCGCTGCCTGGAACGCCGCCAGCTCTTCGCGAAGCGCGGCGACCACCAGCAGGTCCACCTGCCCGGAGCGCGCCGCCCGCGGGGTCGGTTCGCGCGGCGACTCCTTGGTGCCCACGACGTCACCGTTGACGACGGCGTGGCCATGATTGTTGATCATGCCGATCGAGGTCTCAGCCATTGCCGGACCCCTGCGGTGCCGGAGCCGGCTTGCTGCTGCCCACGACGTTGCCGTTGACCGTGGCCTTGCCGTTGTTGACGATGCCGACGTGGAACACCCGGGAGCCGCGGTCCCGGAACTCCGCCGTGTCCACGTCGTGGTCGTCGAGGAAGTCGAGGACATCGGCGTACACCCGGTTCTCGATCAAGCGCTGGAACTTGAAGATGTCCTGGCCCTGGGTGAAGTTGCGCAACTCGTCCCCGGTGCCCAGCTGCCGCACGCTGACCAGCGCCCCGCGGTCCGTCCGCAGGACCCGGCGTCGATAGCGGCCGTTGCGGATGCCGGTGGCGTCGATCAGGGCCGTGAGCAACCTGCCGGGCGCCTCGACGATCGTGCGCGGTGTCTGCCCCAGGCCGTTGCGCAGCGCCCGCAGCCAGGCGAGCCAGCCGGTGCCGTCCTCCAGGTCGACGATCCGGTACCTCTCGTTGCACGGGGTCATAGCGGTGGTTGTCACCTCCAGGAACAGCGACCGGCCCTGGACGGCGAGGTGGACGTACACCGTGGTCACCACGTCTCCACCCCAGGCCACGACCTGGCAGACGAGATAGTGCCGGGCCGGCTGGGTCGGATTGCGGATGATCTCGCTCATCTCCCGTTCGCCGGTGATCCCCGCCCGATGCGCGATCTCCCGGGCCGAGAGGAAGACCCGGTCCTCGATCGTGAGATCCGGGATCCGGGTCTCGGCCTCGCCGGTGGTGAGCTGCCGGAGCCGCGTACGGACGTAGTGCACGATCTCCTCGGCGGTGAAGGGCGGCTCGTCGAACTCGCGCTCGCCCTCGGTGAGCGCCGCCCCGGCGAGATCGTCGGGCCGTTTGCGCACCAGCCGCACCGGAAAGCCCCAGGTCTCGAACACTTCGCCGGAGCCGATGAACGGCTCGAAGTCGCTGTAGATGACCGTGTTCGACCGCTGCTGCGCGGCGATCGTGCGGAGCCGGCGGGTGCCTCCCACCACGGGCAGGCGTGCCGGGTCGGCGAAGTCCTCGACGCACTTCTGCCGCCACAGCGTGAACAGCAGCGGCAGGGCGAAAACCGTGATCGCCGCCGCGAGTGCCACGGTCATGCCCTCGGTGTGCGACAGGCCCGGGACCGCCACCGACACCCGCGAAATGATCAGTACGACGAGCACGGCGACGACCAGCCAGGTCAGCACCCACCCCAGCAGCGGTAAGAGGAAACGCCGGGTGCTGCGGGTGGTTCCCGTCCCTGCCCCGGTACGCACCCGGCGCGCGGACTCGCGGACCACCCCCCACGCCGTCCGCGTGGTGCGCAGCCCGATCAGCGCGGCCGCGATCGCGACCAGGGCACGCCAGTCCAGGTACGCGGTGACGGCGAGCGCGACCACGATCGCGCCGTCCCGCACCAGCTCCAGCCGGCGGGCGCGCAGGCAGTGCCACAGCACGGTCACCAGGTCGAAGCCGTACGACGGCGCGACGAACCGGCGGTGCTGGTAGTAGACGTCACGCAGGCACCGGTCCCGGAACACCGGATCGATGTAGGCGCCCACCGACAGGTAGCGGGTGGCGGTCGTGACCGTGTCGTCCAGAACGGAAGGGACCGGGGTGTCGACTGTCCGCAGAGTCATCGGGGACCATCCCAGGCTGCTCGCGTTGCGGTCCGCGCGCCCGGCTCCCGGGCACGTGGTGATGCACCGCACCGAGGATTCCGGCAACCCCTACCGTGGACCTACCCCATTCCCGGCCCGCGCCTCCGCCGCGGAGACGCGCGCGTCAGGCCAGCAGCTGTTCGCGCATGGTCTTGCCCGGGTTGAAGCCGCCGATCACCCGGTGCACCGCCGCGTCGAGCACGTCGACGGTGTGGTTGCGGCGCATCAGCTCGCGCACCGGCGGCGGCAGCGGCGGGGGCTCGTCCATCGCGTCGCGGACCGCCCGGGTCGTTGTGATCAGCCGCTGGGCCAGGCCGGCGCCGTCGGCGTCGACGAGCACGTGCCCGTACTCCCAGCCGGCGATCGTGAGGTCCAGCACCTCGAACAGCCGGGCCAGCAGCGGCTCCGGGTCGGTGACCCGCACGACCCGCTTCGCCCGGTCACCGATCACGATGACGGCGGCGGCGACCTGCACGTACGGATGCAGCCCGCAGGGCAGGGTGAACAGCGACCAGCGCAGCTCGGCCCCGGCCTCCTGCCACAACGGCCGGTAGTTGCGGCGGTCGACCCGGGTGTGCCGCGGCAGCATCCGGGCCTGCCCGGCCAGCTCCGCCTGCGCGGCGTCGGTGAACTCCCGTACGATCTCCGCCGCCACGGCCAGGCCGTCGTCGCCCTCCAGCACCCGCGCGACGGCGGCGGCCTGCT
This sequence comes from uncultured Actinoplanes sp., assembly GCA_934667465.1. Taxonomy (GTDB): domain Bacteria; phylum Actinomycetota; class Actinomycetes; order Mycobacteriales; family Micromonosporaceae; genus Actinoplanes. The sequence continues at coordinate 3,444 of CAKUMG010000744.1, forward strand.
CACCGAAGGGCACCTGCACCTGTACGCCGTACTGCCGCCGGACCTCCTCGAGCAGCGCCTGCTGCCGGCCCGGGTCGTGCTGGACCTGCTGCTTGCCCCGTCCGAGCCGGAACCACCGCATGTCGCCTCGTTTCAGCCGCCACTACCGAACGCGGCCATGCTAATCGAGATCAAGTCCCCCGGAAGCGTGGGCGGCTCGTCGCGTCCTTTGCTGCGGTCACCATGGTGAGCCGCGCGAGCCGGTCGCCGGGCGGGCGCCCGGCTGCACCGGCCCGCACGACGGTGCCGCTCGTCGCGCGAGCGCCCGGCCCCGCGTCCCTGCCGCCGACGCGCCCGGCAGCATTCTCAGGAACAGCGGCAGGTCCCGAGGACCGGCACCGCCGACCCGCACGACGGGCAGACCTCGGCGCGCGGCCGCTCCTGCGGCCCGGTGCGGGCCGGCGTCCTGCGGGCAC
>CAKUMG010000745.1 GCA_934667465.1 uncultured Actinoplanes sp.
ACGGTGCGGACCCCGGCGAACCCGGCCTGCGCCGCGAGCTGCCGGACGCTGCGCCCGGTGAACCAGGTGCGGTGCGTGACGTCGGAGTACATGACGTGCCCGCCGGTGGGGCTGACCGCGTTGGGCACCCGCGCCACGAGGACGCCACCGGGCCGCAGCGCGCGCCGGACCTCGTCGAAGGTCCGCAGCACCTCGTCGCGGCCCAGATGTTCGAGGACGTCGGTCGCCACCACGGCATCCCAGCGCCGGTCCGCGCCGGTCAGCACGTCGTGGAAGTCCCCCAGCCGTACGCCGGACAGCCCGCGCGCGTGCGCCAGCGCGACCTGCTCGGCGCTGCGGTCCACCCCGTGGGCCGCCCAGCCGTCCGCCCCCAGCAACGCGACCAGGTCGCCCTGCCCGCAGCCGATGTCGAGCACCTCCCGGCCGTCCGCGGGATCCGGCAGCAGCGGGCGCAACTGCCGGCGGTAGGCCAGCGCGGCGCTGCGGGCGTCGCCGGTGCCCGCATGCGTGGTCGCATAGTCGCGGTACAGCCGTTCGTCGAGCGTGCTCATCGCTGCTCCTCGCTGAGCTGGTCCAGGATGTTGGCCCCGGAGACCCCCGCCCGCCACTCGCGGTAGGCCGCGCCGGCCCGTTCCCGCTCCCGCAGCCGCTCGCCGGGGGTCAGGACCGCCCACCTGACGATCTCCGTACGCAGCTCCGCGGCGCCGCCGCCGTGCAGCACCGTCCCGCCGCCGGCGCGCAGCACGCCGCTCCACGGGGTCCGGTCGGAGCACACGACCGGGCAGGACGCCGACAGGCTCTCGGCGATGACGTGCCCGAAGTTCTCGCCCAGCGTGGGCAGGACGAACACGTCGTAGCGGGCGAACGTGCCGCGCACCTCGGCGGGCGGGAGCTCCCCGCGGTAGCGGACGGTGACGTTCGCGCCGAGCGAGCCGATCGCCCGTTCGCACGCCGACCAGTACGCGCGGTCCTCGACCGGCCCGAAGACGTCGAGCTCGGCCGGGGCGTCCACCCCGCGCAGCGCCTCGAGGACCAGCAGCAGGTTCTTCTTCGCGGCGATCCGGCCCACGAAGACCAGCCGCAGCGTACGGGTCCCGGGGCGCGGCGCGAGCGGCTCCGGCGGCAGCGCCGTCTGGTTGAGGCCGATCCGAACCTGCGCCCACGGGTAGACGGCGCGGATCTCGGCCGCCTCGTCCACCGTGGACGCGTGCCAGAGCACCCCCGCGCGGCGGAAAGCCCCGCCCCACAGCCGGACGAAGAGGCGCTTCTTGGCCGCCTTGAGCGACAGCGCGCCGGGCGACAGCTCGCCGCGCGGCGCGATCAGGATCCGCCCGGCCCGGACCAGCCGGCACCGGGCGGCGAGCAGCGGCGCGAGCGTGAAGAGCGGCGAGAAGAAGCTGTTGACGTAGAGCAGGTCGAAGCGGGTGCCGCGCAGGTCGCGCCAGAGCCGCAGCCAGTGCCGGGGCGCGCGGGTGTCGAGGTAGAAGATCCGGGTCCGGTCCCGCGGCACCCAGCGGCCGGAGAGCCCCGGGTAGGGCTGCGGCACGCCGTGGTCGCGGTCGCGGGTGACCAGGACGGCGTCGACCCGTTCCGGCAGCGTGTCGACGATGCGCGTCATCGAGCGGACCGGCCCGCCGCCGCGGAAGCCGGGCTCGAACGCACCGCAGGTCATCAGCACCCGGTAGGTCATCGGGGCGCCTCCGCCGCCGGCCGGCGCAGCCCCGCCCAGTCGTGGTGGCGGCGCACGGTGGACAGCACGAACCGCACGACCCGGTGGGAGGTGTCCGGCACGCGGTAGTCGTCGGGGCAGGCCGCGCGCTGCCCGGTCGCCACGTCGACCGCCTCCAGCACGCCCGCGGCGTCCAGGCCGGTCAGCAGCGTGACGCCGGTGTCCAGCGCCTCGGGCCGCTCGATCGACTCGCGCAGGGAGACGGCCGGGAAGCCGAGGATCGCCGACTCCTCGCTGATCGTGCCGCTGTCGGACAGCGTGCAGCGGGCGTGCTGCTGCAGGTGCACGTAGTCGAAGAAGCCGAACGGCGGGTGGAACGTGATCCCGTCGGGCGACCCGGGATCCGCCGCGATGCCGTCCAGCCGCTTCCTGGTCCGCGGGTGCGTGGACACCAGCACCGGCAGCCGCCACCGCTCGCGGACCGCCCGCAGGCAGCCGAGCAGGCGCCGCAGCCGGTCGGGGTCGTCGACGTTCTCCTCGCGGTGCGCGCTGACCGCGAAGTAGGCGCCCGGCTCGAGGCCCAGGCGGTCCAGCACGGTGCTCGCCTCGATCTGCGGCCGGTAGTGGTCGAGGACCTCGCGCATCGGCGAGCCGGTGTACATGATCCGGCGCGGGTGCAGCCCCTCGGCGAGCAGGTTGCGCCGGGCGTGCTCGCTGTAGACGAGGTTGAAGTCGCTGACGTGGTCGACGAGGCGCCGGTTGGTCTCCTCGGGCACGTTGAGGTCGAAGCAGCGGTTGCCGGCCTCCATGTGATAGACCGGCACCCGCATCCGCCGGGCCATCAGCGCGGCGATGCAGCTGTTGGTGTCGCCGAGCACCAGCAGCGCGTCGGGCCGCAGCTCGGTGATCGCTGTCTCGACCCCGGTCAGCACGCCGGCCAGCACGGTGCCGAGCGAGGACGGGTCGACCCCGAGGTTGCGCTCGGGGCGGGGCAGGCCGAGCTCGCCGAAGAAGACGTCGCTCAGCGCCGGGTCCCAGTTCTGTCCGGTGTGGACCAGCACGTGGTCGAGCGTCGCGTCGAGCCGCGCCAGCACCCGGGAGAGCCGGATGAGCTCGGGCCGGGTGCCGGCCACGGTCATCACCCGGGTCACCGGGCGGCCCCCGCGAGCAGCTCCTCCAGCCGGTCGACGCCGGCCCGGCGCGACATCCGCTCCCGGTAGAGCGCCAGGGCGCGGCGGCCCATCGCGGCGCGACCGGCGGCGGGCACGGCGGCCGCGCGGCGGAACCGGTCGGCCAGCGCCGGCCAGTCCTCCGGCGGGCAGGCGAGCCCGACGTCGTGCCGCTCGACGAGCCCGGCGCAGTCGCCGGGCACCGACACGACGACCGGCGCGCCGCAGCAGAGCGCCGCGGGCAGCTTGGAGGGGATGGTGCCCCGGAAGATCGCGAGGTCCCGGAGCGTGACGAGCTGGTAGTCGGCGGCGGCGTAGAGCCCGGCCATCTCGGCGGCCGGGAGCCGGCCGAGGAAGCGCACGTTGCCCGTCCCGAGCCGGCCGGCCAGGTCGCGGGCGGCCGCCTCGCCGATGCCGGACCCGGCGAGGACCAAATCGACGTCGGCGGCGGCCGCGGCGGCGGCGCGCACGGAGTCCTCGACGTTCTGGAACGGGCCCATCGCGCCGGCGTACATGATCGTGCAGCGGTCCCGGTGGCCGAGGCGGGCCCGCGCCGCCGGGGTCGCCACGGCCGGGCGGAAGAGCGTCTCGTCGGCCCAGTTGAGCACCGTGCACACCCGGGCCGGGTCGGCGCCGCGGGCGACGACGAGGTCCCGCATCGAGGGCGCGATGACGGCGATCGAGGTGGCCAGCCGGTAGAGCCCGCGCATCGCGGCGTGCAGGGCGCCGGCGAGCAGCCGCCCGGCCGTGCCCCCGGGCGCCATCGGCGAGGCCGTCACCGACTCGGGCCACACGTCCTGGACGTGCAGCACCACGGGCACTCCCCGGAGCAGGCGCAGCAGCACCGGGGCGGCGGCCGCGGTCGCCGGGGTCAGGTAGACGTAGACGACGTCGGCGCCGCCCAGGAACCGTGCCGCGGCGGCGGCGCTGGTCGCCGCGAACGAGAGGTAGTTGGCCGCGCGGCGCAGCGCGGACCCGTCGTGGCTCGGGTAGAGCGGCACCCGCCGCACGGTCACGCCCTGCCGCACGGAGGTGTCGTCCCAGCGCTGCCGATAGC
>CAKUMG010000746.1 GCA_934667465.1 uncultured Actinoplanes sp.
TCGCCGCGGCCTGGCAGGCCGGAGACTGATCGTCGGTGACGCTGCCGCGCCGCAACGAGGCGGCCCGGCAGCGGTCACGGAAGGGTCAGAGCTGCTGCCACCAGCCGTCGACAGCGGGCGGGTTGTCGACGTCGACACGCTCGCCCGGCCGCGGGATCGCGAGCGTCACGTCCCGCGCCTTGGCCTCGCGCCAGGCCCGGTCGGCCGGCTCGGTCCAGTCGTGCATCGCCAGGTTGAACGTCGCCCAGTGCAGCGGGATCATGACCTTGCCGCGCACGTCCACGTGGGTGGCGACGCCGTCCTCCGGCACCATGTGGATGTCCGGCCAGGCGTCGTTGTACGCCCCGATCTGCACCAGCGTCACGTCGAACGGCCCGTGCTCGCGGCCGATCTCGGCGAAGCCCGGGAAGTAGCCGGTGTCCCCCGAGTAGAACGCCTTGCGGGTCGGCCCGGCGATCACCCACGACGCCCACAGCGTCTCGTCGCGCGCGAAGCCGCGGCCCGAGAAGTGCCGCGCGGGTGTGGCCACGAACTCGAGGCCAGCCACCGTCGCGCGCTCGTCCCAGTCCAGCTCGACGATCCGCGTGGCCGGGACGCCCCAGCTCTCCAGGTGCGCGCCGATGCCCAGCGGCACCAGGAACGGCACCGACTGCAGGTCCACCAGGGTCCGGATGGTCTCCATGTCCAGGTGGTCGTAGTGGTCGTGGGAGATCAGCACCGCGTCCAGCGGCGGCAGGTCGCGCAGCGCCACCGGCGGCTCGTGCAGCCGCTTCGGGCCCTGCAGCCGCGACGGCGAGCAGCGCTCGCTCCACACCGGGTCGAGCAGCACCTTGCGGCCCTCGATCTCGACCAGCGCGGACGAGTGCCCGTACCAGGTGACATAGAGCCCGTCGCCGCCCGTCTGCGGCGTCATCACCGGGATCGGGCCGTGCGGGTGCCGCCGCTCCCGGCCGGTCACCGTCGCGGCCAGCAGGCTCGGCATCGACGCGGGGGCGATCTCGGTCGCGGGAAGCGTGTTGCGGAACTTGCCGTCCGAGAACTGCGCCGACCGGCTGTACCGCTCGGCCCGCCGCCCCTGCGCCCGGCGCCCGATCTTGCGCGAACCCATCTGCAGCGGTACGTCGTGGGCGGCCCACACCGCCGCGGCGCCCACCGCGAGGGCGACCCAGGCCCCGGTTCGCCACTTCTTCGCCATGTGCGATTCCTCCCCAGACATTCTGTTCCGGCCCTCAAGTCTGGCCGCCCCGCGCACGGACCCGCCACCGACGCTGAGGATCTCCTCAGCTTCGGTCGTATGTCACACTGCGGCGTGACTGCCGACACCCTTCAGCACCAGCAGACCCTCGTCGTGCGCCAGCGCGTCCGCCTCATGGTCAACCAGTACGAGATCCACGCCGCCGGCCCCGACGGGACCGAGGCCGGCCTGCTCGCCTTCGCCCAGCAGAAGCGCATGGCCTTCAAGGAGCAGGTGACCCTCTACACCGACGACACCAAGACCACTCCGGTCCTGGGGTTCAAGGCGCGTCAGGTCATGGACCTCGGGGCGACCTATGACATCACGGACGCCACCGGCACTCCTATCGGTCTGTTCCGCAAGGACTTCAAGCAATCGCTGCTCCGCTCCACTTGGATCCTGGAGCAGCCGGGTTACGGCGAGATGACCGGCCAGGAGACGAACCAGGTGGTCGCGATCCTGCGCCGCTTCGTCGAGGCGCTCAGCTGGCTGCCGTACCACTTCGACTTCACCGTCGCCGGCCGCCCGGCGTTCAGCGTGGTCAAGAAGTGGGGCCTGCGCGACAAGTACATCGTCACGATCCACGACCCGAGCCTCGACCGCCGCCTCGTCGCCGCGATGTCGGTGGCCCTGGATGCCCTGCAGGCTCGCTGATCTCATGTAATAGCGTCGGGCGCATGGAAGATCCACGCGCCCGGCGCCGCTTCGGCGACAGCCTCGTCGCCCCCGGCGACCTCGCCGCCAGCCCCTTCCGCGTCGACCGGGACCGGATCGTCAGCTCGCCCTTCTTCGCCCGCCTCGGCGGTGTGACGCAGGTCATCAGCCCGGGCGGCGCCGGTCTGCTCGTGCACAACCGCCTGACCCACAGCCTCAAGGTGGCCTCGGTCGGCCGGGCGATCGCCGAGAACCTCATCTCCCGGTACGCCGCGGAACTCGACGCGCTCGGCGGCTGTGACCCGGACGTCGTGGAGGCGGCGGCGCTGGCCCACGACCTCGGCCACCCGCCCTTCGGCCACCTCGGCGAGCGGGTCCTGGACAACCTGGCCCGCCAGCGCCTGCGCCTGCCCGACGGCTTCGAGGGCAACGCCCAGTCGTACCGGATCGTGACCAGCACCGAGACCCGCGGCCAGGCCACCATCGGGCTCAACCTGACCGCCGCCACCCGCGCGGCCATCCTGAAGTACCCGTGGACCCGGCGCACCCACCCGGACCCGCACCCCCGGCTGCTGGACCCGGCCCCGCGCGGCGCCGCGGCTCCCCCGGACGACCCCGACGGCGGCTCGCTCAAATTCGGCGCCTACTCCACCGAGATCGAGGACATGGTCGAGGCGCGCGCGGTCTTCGCCGACCGGGTCGAGGACTGGCAGCAGACCCCCGAGGCCTCGGTGATGGACACGGCCGACGACATCGCGTACGCCATCCACGATCTCGAGGACGTCCACCGCGTCGGCGTCCTCCAGCAGGGCGCGGTGGCGGCGGAGCTGACCGCCTGGCAGCGGACCTCCTACGACGAGGACGCCGACCTCTCCCAGCGCCGCCCGGGCAACGCCATCGAGGCGCTCCGCCGCCAGCTGCGCCGCAAGGACGCCTGGATCGCCGACGACGACGCGTTCGCCGCCGCGGTCGACCAGGTCCGCGCGGAACTCGTCGACGGCCTGCTCAGCGTGCCCTTCGACGGCTCCCTGGAGGCGGAGTCCCAGGTCGCGGCGTTCTCGGCCATGTGGACCACGCGGCTGGTCCGCTCGATCGGGGTGACCACGAAGCCGGCGATCCGTTCCGGTCACGTCCTGCTGGCCCCGGCGCAGTGGCACGAGGTCCAGATCCTCAAGTTCGTCCAGAACCGGTTCGTCCTGGCCCGCCCGGACCTCGCCCTGCACCAGCGCGGCCAGGCCCGGCTGCTGGCGTCGCTGGTCGAGGCCCTGCTCGCATGGCTGGCCGACCCCGACGAGGCCGAGCGCCTGCCGAGCCGCATCCGCGACCTGGTCGAGCTGGCCGAGGCGGAGCTCGACGAGGGTACGCCGGACCACCTCGCCCGGGCCCGCGGCCGAGCCGTGATCGACTATGTCGCGGCGCTCACGGACAGCCAGGCGGTGGCGCTGATGGAGGCGCTGTCGGGGCGCAGCCGCCAGCTCTGGACGGATGCCTTCGTCCTCTGAGCCCTTCTCGATTCTCCCGCAACGGTGTAAGTATGTAATCAAGACACCGTTGAGGGAGGTCAGATGCGCTTCCGTCCACCGTCCGGCTCCCGGACCGAGCCACCGCCCGCGACCGACGCCGCCGCCTGGATCACCGGCGCGGTCCCCGACGCCTGGTTCCCCGAGCCGCCCACCACCGTCGTCGACCGCGACGAGATCGTCATCTGGGGCCGCGTCCCCACCCCGGAGCTGCCCGCGGAGGCGACCGACGCCGACCGGGCCGCCGCCTCGGCGGGCCGCATCCACCAGTTCCGCGAGGACACCCGCGACGAGCGGATCCGGATCGCCCGCCAGGTCGAGCACCGCTACCAGCGCAAGGTCAGCTGGGGCATCCGCTGCGGCGACGGCGAGGAGCTCTTCACCCACCTCTCGGCACCGGTGATGACCCGGCTGCGTCAGCCCGAGCGTCAGATCCTCGACACGCTCGTGGAGGCGGGGGTGGCACGGAGCCGTTCCGACG